>CAYZNP010000054.1:0-5593 GCA_964479815.1 Microcaldota archaeon | reverse complement strand
GCCGCGAGGTCCTCCACCCCGGTCATCCGCGGCTTGTAAGCCAGTCCATACTCCCCGGTCATGAATTCCAGCTGTGCCTTCGCTGGCGCAAGCGCTTTTGAATACATGGCATCCGCGGCATTCCTAAACGCCTCCTGCGCCCTGGAAAGCGCCGCCGGAACGGCCTCCGCCGCCCCTTTCACGAATTTCGGCCCTCCCATGGCCAGCGGGAAGAACAGCATCCCGGTCCCGAGAATCGCCTCCCTGATGTACTCATCCTTCACGTACGGGTCCGAAGTCTTAGCGGCCCGGTTGTAAAGCTCGTAAACGTTCTCTCCCTGCCACGCGATCGCCCCTGTGCCGATGCCGAGCAATACAGGCCGTGCGGCCTTTACCACGCCGAGCACCGGCAGGGCGTTGAGCCCGAGCATGGCCCACGCTTCCACGGATTGCCCTTTCGTTTTAATGACGTTGTCAACCGCAATTCCGGTGAATATCGCGCCTGAAATCCACGGCCCGGCAACCGGTATGAAGAAAGCCGCAGCACCGCCGACCTGGAGCATGGCCGTGGCCGCGAACTCCCGTGTCTTCATTTCAGCCGTCATCTGTTGGAGCACTTTTTCCGCATCATCGAGCATGCCGTTCTTCACATCGGTGCGGATGCGCTCCTGCCTCCTGGCATAGGCTAAGGATGCAGGCATTCCGAAAATCGAATATTCTACCATGTAAGAGCCTTTGAGCGTGCCCTGCAGCTTCTTGTAGTACTCCCTGTCTGATATGGACGGCCCGAGAAGCACGTCGTTGAAAATATTCTTCTGGTCGTCCATGTACCTGCCCAGCTGGGACCATCTTTCTTTTTCTCGCACCTGGGCGTCGACTGTTGACATGCTGGTTGGCGGCGCGTAGTCTATGAGGGCGGCCGCCTTCATGTCTATGGCCTGGTTGAACGTCTTCCGTGCGCCGTCAACGTCGCCCATCTGCAGCGCGGTAAGCGCGAGGCCCATCTGCTCCGTGGATTTTTTCAGCTCGTCCAGCGCGGCTTTGTTGCCGGTTATCATCTTGGCATATGCGTCGTTGAGTGTGACCTGCCCGGCTATGAGCGAAGAAAGGGATGCTATCCTCCGTTCCTTATCTATGCCTGCAAGTAGTGTAGCGTATGCACCACGGAACGATGGCGTAGCCAATTCGTCCGCTCTCTTCACTTTGGCCGCCCAGTCCTTGAGCGCATTGCGATTATTCTCGAGCGCCGTGATCCTGCTGTCCGCCCATCTGCGCGACACGTCGTCCAAGCCGGCGGACTGCTTCCTGAGCGCAGCTATCTCATCGCCGAGCTTGTCCAATTGAAATACCGCGTTCGCCTTGGTGAGCTCGTTGGCGAGGCTGGTGACAATGTTGATGTCGCCCTTGCCAGTGATTATGGATTCCGCATATCTCTTCGCCTGGGGGGAAAGGTAGCCGTTGATGTCCACCGACATGATATACATGGTGAAGAACGCGATGCGGCTGTCTCCGTGGTCCAGGGCAGCGATGGCCTGCTGGCCGTACCATTTCGTGCTCTCATTCTGGAGCGCTGCCCCGGCGCCCTTCCTGAGCTCGTCCAGCGCAACTGAAGCATTTACGTTCAAGTATGCTGAGGCGCCGCCTGCCGGTGCCCTCTGGGAAAAAGTCTTTTCAATGAGCGTTCCGGCCGGGAACACATAATCTTTCAAGTAGCTTTCAGTGCCATTGATTGTCTGTTCTAGCGTGACCTTCGGAGCTATGAGCCGCGGAAATGGGGAAAGTGCCGCCTTCACCGTCTCCTCAGCTGTCGGAATTGCCTCATGAGGGTTCTTTCGCAATTCTGTCATGGCCATCCTCAAGCATAAGTACGGCAAATGCCGCTGAATTCCATAAGACGTTCGATACGGGCTTCCATATCCTCTTTTTTACCTCTGGACTTCAGCATCTTCTTCTCCCACGCTGTAAGCTCCTCATATATGTATTTCAGCCTGTTCAGCCGCGGCTCCAGGTCTGCGGGTTTATCTTCTGACGCGTCCCAGACCGCCATTGCGTTCTCTATGGCAGAAATGGCCTTGTTCGCCCTCTCCAGGCTCAGCTTTTCAAGCTCCTCCACGTCGGAGATGGCATATTGCGTTTCGCTGCCTCCCTGCCTCACCGGCCTGCTGTCCCGTTTTATCGCCATGGCGATGCACCCGCGCAGATTTATCCAACTTCTGATACTGTCATCCGTTATTTATATTATTGCCGCCTGCAGCACCGTTTTCACTGCTGCACGCCGCCTACCTCAAATTCAAGGAAGAGATGCCGGATGCATTCCAGCTGGTGGAGCGCGTATTATCCTGGAGTACCGTGATTCTCATTCCGGCACTGCGTCAGCGGCCTGGGCCACCTTGAGCACCACCGCCTTTCTCTTTTCGGACCCGAAATAGCCGATTTCCTGCTGCCTTACCGCTGCAGTTGTGCCCTGCGGCGCTGCTGCGGAAAAGCCCTGCGGCTCGAAGCTGATGGCAGCCGGCGATATCTGCGCTGCCGCAAACGACGGGGCGTAAGCGCCCACCTGGTATGTCGGCACATAGGACAGCTGCGATAGCGGGTTGTAGGCTATGGCAAGCGAGATGTCCATCTGCCTGGGCTGCGTGCCTGCGTCTGCCTGCGCGCCGGTAAATGAAGCAGGCAGCGGCGCTGCGCTGGAGAATGGTACCGTATGCGCTGCTGATGCTGTATGCGCTGCGTGATGCGTTCCTGTTTCCGTGTGCTGATGCAGCCGTGCACCCTGGCCCGGCCCTGCCTGTTCTGCGTTTCCGGATGTGAAAATGGAAAAGGAGAACGTGACGTGTTGCGGATTGCCAGGCCCTGCACTGCCCTGCACCGGGGAATCATTGGCCTGCGCCATCTGAATGGCCTGAACAACTCCAGGTGAATATCCGGCGCTTTGAGCTGTTACCACGGGCGCATCGTATCCGCTGGTGTGCTGGTGCGCATGCGCTTCCGCGTGCCTGGCGCCTGCTGCTTCCCCGCTGCCGTTGTGCCGGATGTCGTTCATCAGCCCGCTCGCTATGGTGGCCGTGTGATGCTCATGGAAAGCGAAGTGAGGCGTGTGCGTCCCGGAGCTCAGGTAGAAGTTCCAGCGCATGCCGCACGCGGCCGCCTCGGCACTACTGGCACTGCGGCTCCTGGCGGTCCTCCTCTTGGGATAGTAGAAGTGCCCATGCATGGAACGATAAGACAGGAATGCTTTTGGGAGCGCATGGCGGCTCGCTGCCTGCAGCTTCGCGGGCGTGGGGAAGATGATTGCGGTTTCCATGGCTCTTGCTGACGTGTCGTGCCGCAGCCCTTCAACTAGGCACTGTTTTGACTGCGCCCTTCGCTCTTCGGGGCGCATCGTCCTGGTCTTCAAACTGAGGGTCCTCATCCTATCCTCTCAATATTGCTGAGGTATTTAAACCTTTTCAGATGGCATACGTCTTTAGCCGATGTGGGAGTTTTTATGTGAGCTATGCCCCCGGATGGCTCTTCTTGCCTTTGCGGAGAAACGCATATAATCTGTATCGGCTTACTTATCTGAGTTGGTTTCTATGCAGCTGAAAAAATCGGATTTCTCAGAGTGGTACAACACCGTGACCAAGGATGCGCAATTGTGCGACCTGCGCTACGGCATAAAAGGGTTCGTCGTCTTCATGCCATGGGCAGTCATGACCATGAACCGCATGTACGCCATGTACGAAGAGGCCGTGGAGTCGCACGGCCACCTGCCCGCGCTGTTCCCGGCCCTCATCCCTGCGAGCTACCTCACGCACGAGAGCGAGCACGTGAAGGGCTTCGTGCCGGAGGTTTTCTGGGTGACGCATGCCGGCGACACAAAGCTTGAGGAGAAATACGCCATGCGGCCTACCAGCGAAACAGCGATGTACCCTATGTACGCGCTGTGGATACACGGCACGCGCGACCTGCCGCTGAAAATCTACCAGCGCTGCCAGGTCTGGCGCCATGAGACGAAGGCGACAAAGCCGTTCATACGCAGCAGGGAATTCCACTGGATAGAGACGCACGACTGCTTCGCCACCCGCGAGGGCGCCATGGGCCAGGTGCGCGAGGACATGGAGATGGCCAGGCAGGTCATCCACGGGCAGTTCTGCGTGCCCTTCCTGTTCTTCAAGAGGCCGCAGTGGGACAAATTCGCCGGCGCTGAGGACACATACGCAGCTGATACGCTGATGCCCGACGGGCGCGCGCTGCAGCTGCCGTCCACGCACATGCTCGGCCAGCACTTCTCCAAGGCGTTCGGCATCAAATACACCGACGACAAAGGAAAGGAGGAGTATGTCTGGCAGACGTGCTACGGGCCATGCATCTCGCGGATATACGCGGCGATGATCGCGACCCACGGCGACGACCGCGGGCTGGTGATGCCCGTGCGGCTCGCGCCGGTGCAGGTCGTCATAGTCCCCATCGCCAAGGAGGAGACGCGGGAGAAGGTCCTCAAGGCGTGCAGGGATGTCGCGAACGCCATCGGCTGCTGCTTCGTTGTGAAGATAGACGACTCGGACCGCACGCCCGGCTTCAAGTTCAACGAATGGGAGCTTAAGGGCGTGCCGCTGCGCATCGAAATCGGTATGCGCGACATAGAAAACAATTCAGTCGTAGTGGTGCGCCGCGACACCGGCGAGAAAATCAAAGTGAAGGCGGAAGAGCTGGATGCGAAGCTGGACGAAATAGCGCAATCGATTGATAAAACGCTTCGCGAGCGCGCAGATGCGTGGTTCTCTGACAAGCTGTCGTTCGCCGATTCCATGGACGAGCTGGGGAAGAAGCTGGGCCTGCACGGCTTCGTGCGCGTCCCGTTCTGCAGCGATGGCATGGACGGCGCCAAGTGCGCGGATATCGTGAAGGAGAAGCACCAGGCCAACATGCGCGGCTCGCTGTTCGGCGCGCCAGAGAAGCCAGAAGGGAAAAAATGCATCGCATGCGGCAATCCGGCAAAGATTTATCTGTATGCGGCTAGGCAATATTGAGATGGGTGGTTGTGATGAAGCTTGTACTCGCTGTTTTGGGTTTGCTGCTGCTACTGCCGTTCTCTTTCGCTGATGCCGCCCCTCCATGCAACGTGCTGGAGTATGACTGTGCGCGAAACTGCTGCCTCCAGGGAGGAGGCACGCCAGCGGAAAATATCACAAACATGGAACCAATCGCGGCCGTCAACTGCACCAACAGCACGGACGCGATAGACGCCTGCATCTACGCCGGCTGCAGGCCGAGCCGCGCGAACTGTGAGGCGTACGGCTACGGCTGCGACGATGTCTATACGAGCTGCTTCACCACATGCAAGAACAATGGCGGCACAAACAAGGGCTGTGGTGAGCAGTGCTGGAGCCAGGCCGAAACCTGCATCTCCAAGAAAAATCCGGCATGCTGGCCGACTGCGGGCCTCCTTGGCATCGCCGGCGCTGCCCTCGCGTTCCGGAGAAAATCCTGAAAAAGCAGATGGGCCCGCGCGGGATCGAACCGCGAATCTCCACTGTGTGAGAGTGGCGTCTTAACCATTCGACTACGGGCCCGATGATGACCAAATGAGACTGACTTATCTGCAAAAAGGTTTTATATACTGTTCCTGCGC
>CAYZNP010000053.1:0-5644 GCA_964479815.1 Microcaldota archaeon | reverse complement strand
TCAGGGACCAGCTGTAGGAATACCATCCGGTGTCGCTGTCCTTCTCGCGGATGTAATTGACGAGGCCTTCGTTGTGCAGCTTGTTCAGCGTGGCACGGACGTCGCTTATCTTGAGCTTGAGCCTCTTTGCCAGCTCCTCGTCGCTGTGGTTGCCGTAGAAGTTGCGGATTATCGCGAGCGCATTCTCGCCGCCGAGCTCGATGAGCATCTGCCGGACGCGCGAATCAGCCAGGATAGCTGTTATCTTCTCAACGTCGCGCGGGTCAGGCCCGACCTCGACCTTGGGCAGCTTGCTGGCGATCCTCTCCTCGAAAGCGTCCCTTTCCTTTCTCGGATGCTTCCTGGGCTGCAGCCTGGGTTTGACACTCTTAACCTTGGCATGCCTAACCTTGGCATGCCTAAGCCTCAGTTTGGACCGTGATTTGGCATGCTTAGCCCTGGCGGTAGCCCTGATGGCCTTCCTGGGCCTCCTTATGGCCCTGGCCCTCACATGCCGGGTTTTGACGCTCCTTGCCTTCTTGCTGGAGCGAACCGCCTTTTTACGCTTTTTGGCTGCCAAAGAATCACCTAGATAACACCGCCTATCTGCTTTCAGCAACAGTATTTACGCATTTTTTATATATAAAGGTTTGGTTTTTAGTGGGAATTAGTGTATATTCGTGGTTAATTACCGGCCTTTTCGGCTATCCTTTTGCCTATTATGACCATCTTTTTCAGTTCATCCGCGCCCGGAGGCTTCATCGAGTCTATCTGACGGAGGCGGTTCTGGTACCTTCTGTAGGCTTTTACGGCCGCGGCGTAGGAGTCCCTCACATGCGGGTCGTCCAGGCCCTGGCCAATCTGCCGTTTCTCCACCCTTGCCAGGCTCTGGGGCGGCACGAACACGCGGACGTTGAACCTCGCAGCCACCTTCTGGACGAAATGCGACGCTGGCGACGTATCGGACGCTACGAGGACAGGTATGCCTATGGAGGATATGACCCTCACGAGCCGCTCGTCGCTGGCTTCCTTCTCGCAGCCACTGGCCACCAGCCTCCCGTTCAGGTCGAGAATCGCATAGCCGGTCTTTATGCCAGCATCAATGCCCACGATGACGTATATGCTACCGCCTCCGACGCAGCTCCCGGTATAAACCAACGGTCTTCCTCACGCTCTTTTCTATGGAATACTGCATAGCGCGTTTCGGCGCCTCCTTTGCCATGCTCTCCCTGAGCTGTTTGTTCTCGAGGAGCTTTTCGATGGCCCTGCCAAGCTCGCCGGGGCTGCCCGGCTCCACCAGCAGGCCGCATTTCGGCGTTATGACCTCCTTGGCGCCCAGCCTGCGCACGCCGATGACAGGCAGGCCGGCATGCATGGCCTCCACGAACGTCATGCCGAACGTCTCGGTGTCCGATGCGGACGCGAACACGTCGGCGCAACGGTAGGCGGCGCCGGCATTCTTGACGTAGCCGGTGAATATGACGTTCTTCGCTTCCAGCGCCGCTGTGAGTTCCTTGAGCTCGCTGACATATGGGCCTGATCCCACAATCACAAGGGCGCGGTTCCTGCGTTCTATCATGCGGAATGCCTCCAGGAGGATATCAAGGCGCTTCTCGAAGCTTATCCTGCCCACGTAAAGCACGACCTTGCGCTTTCCTATGCGGTGCGCCTTCCGGAAGTAGGTACCGGCCCTGGGTCCGGCCTTGAACTTTCTGAAATCCACGCCGTTCGGCAGGTGGACGACGTTATGCAGGCCGTAGGAACGCAGTTCATCGCACAGTTCGTACGTCGGTGCGGTGACCACATCGACCCTGCCGAAAATGTGGCGGATGAGGTACCGGACGCTGTGGTGCCCCAGGCCGTGCAAAAATCGGGGGAGCTTGCCATTGAGGAGGTGGGGCAGGTAATCCGGGAAGTGGGTATGATAGCTGACCACCGAGGGGACGTGGTGCCGCTTTGCCCATAGCAGCCCCTGGAGGCCGAGGGGGACTGGCGCGTGCGCGTGGACGATGTCAGGTTTCTCTTTTTTCAGGATGTCGCTCACACGCTTGTAATTGAATGAGGCTATCCTGTAACCCTCGTAGAACGGGAATGGCGATGCTGGTATCCAGTAGATTTTCATGTGCGGCGAGCGCCGCTCCACCCGCAGCTCACGGTCGCCGGGCGCGAAAAGGACCACGTCGTTGCTTTTGGAGAGCAGACGCAGCGAGTCCACGAGGTAGGTGACCACGCCGTTGGTCTGCGGGAGATACGTATCCGTGAATACGGCTATCTTCATGGTTGATACTCCTCTTCTCGGATATAAAAAGGATACGGAAAAAGGAAAAAAATCAGCTGTGGTTGGCCGTGGCGTTGGTACTGTTCACCCGGTCTATGTAGTTGAGGAAGTTGTTGATATCCACGCCGGAGCTGTTCTGGGCCATGGAACCGTTCTGGCTGGCAGTGCCATTCTGTTGCGGAAGGGCGGGCTGCCCAGGAGCGGCCGGCGCAGATACGTTCATGCAGAATTCAGTCTTGCTCGCATTCTGGACGTAACCGCACCAGGAGCTGTTCTTATAAGCGCCTGCCAGCTCGATGTAGCAGTCGTCCTTGTATGACTGGGATACGATGTTCGGGCAGATGCTCACGTCCTTTGTCACTGGAACGATGGATACGAGGCAACGGTCGCGGCGGCCGCCTGCGAATTCGCAGAGGTCCTTCCTTTTGTTGCTCAGCGCAAAGGTGGCGAGGCACTCATCGAGGGCGTCGCCCTGTTTGGTGGTGTAGCAGTTCGCCATCTTCAGCTGCTGGTCCTTCTCATTGAGCAGTGGCGTGATGGCATCGCCGCTAAGGTTCTCCGGCGCTGTTATTGCGGGCGGAACGGAATTATAGGAAACCATGTCGACGATAAAGGTGTGTAGCATGCCGCCATAGGTGTAGTTGAAGGATTTCTCCCAGATGTATCCGGTGGAGTTGTCCACACACATGCTCCAGTTGAACACCGTGGGTGTCATTGCGCTTACGCCGAAGCGCGCGGCCTCGGTGACGCTCATATTGCCGAAGTCCAGTACATATGCTATTTCCGTGCAGGGGTGGTCATTCACGCTGCCACCTGCCAGGGTTGGATTCAGGAGGGCGTAGCCGTGGTAGATCAGGTAGGACAGGTCGTCCTTGTTGTTCTGGATTATGGCGTCATCGAAGAACTTCACGCGCAGCGACTCGAGGTAGTTGGCCAGGCCCTTCTCGTTCTGCACCGACGCGCAGCTCTCATTGCCTCCGTAGTTCGTGCAGAGGATGGTGTCGTTGCTGAGGAAGTATATCTCCTTGGTGGAAAGGGGGTTCTGCACCATGACCAGGCTGTCGTTGCCGTTTTTCGTCAGCACGTAATTGGTCCTGTAGCCGTCCGACACCTCGCGGTAGGCGTAGACGTAGTCGGCCTGCCCGGTGCCGAACGAAAGGCCTTTCAGCAGCAGGGCCTCGGCATCCGCCGTGCTGGCGTTGGCTGCGGGCGCCGCCACCGGCGCAATCCCTATCAGGTAGATCGCGAGTGCGACCAGTAGTACGGCCACTAAGAGCAATATTTTTTCCTGGTATTCCATGCAAAACGCCTTTTTTTCATTATGGCCCGCAAGGGGCACAGAATAAACAAACACGAACGTTATTAAAATGTTTTTTGGTTTGTTGTGGTTATGGAGTTGATGCCGAAAAAAATATTCTTCACAAAGGGGGTCGGAAGGAGCAAGGAACAGCTCACGTCTTTCGAACTGGCGCTGCGCGATGCCGGCATCGCGCCCTTCAACCTGGTCACGGTATCAAGCATCTTTCCCCCAGGAGCGGAGGTCATCTCCAGGAAGGAGGGGGTGGAGCACCTGAAGCCCGGCCAGATACTTTTCGTGGTGATGTCGCGCTGCGCATCCGATGAGCCGAACAGGCTCATAGCCGCGTCGGTGGGCTGCGCCATACCGGCCGAGAAGAACACCTACGGCTACCTCAGCGAGCACCATGCCTTCGGGCAGACCGAAGAGAAGGCCGGGGAATATGCAGAGGACCTGGCCGCGTCAATGCTCGCGTCCACGCTGGGGCTGGAGTTCGACCCCAACGCGGCCTGGGACGAGCGCGAGAATTACTTCAAGATGAGCGGGAAAATCGTGCGCACGACCAACACTACGCAATCGGCCGTATGCGACAAGGACGGGAAATGGACATCGGTGGTCGCTGCGGCAGTTTTAATATTCTGATAAAGCAGGCGGAAAAGCAAGGTATATAACGGTTTTCGTCCCTATATTTTCATCGCCTACATACAGGCTCCTTAATCATATCCCATCTGGGATATGCAACCTCGCAAACACTCAACATCTGCACATTCTCTGTATTGTGTAAAGCCGCCAGAGATAAGTGCAGAGGCGAAATACCGTCGGGCAGACGGGAATGCACGCTTGTGGAGACGTCGTATGTCGTCTGTGAAGCAAGAAGCCTCCACCTTTTCAAAGGCGGGGGTAGGCCACTATTCTGACGGTTGATGATTATTTTAATATCAGGTGAATTTTATGGGCTTTTTGGATTCAATACTGGGCGAAGAGAAACCGCGGAAGGCTGCAGGCGATAGCAAGTACGCCAATCCGTTCAACGTGACGGTGGGGTTCTCGCCACTCAGGCTTTCGGCGAAGAGGAGCAGTGCCGTGAGCCTGCTTGTCAAAGTCAAGAACGTATCGCCTGACCCGCAGCTAGTTTCCGTGGACGCGCTCCTGCCGAAGAATGCGATGGTCGGCTTCGACCAGGCCTGCATAAACAAGGCTGTTGAAAAGCGCGCTGGCGAACTCAAGCCAGGCGAGAGCAAGGACGTCACCATAGAGATATGGAGCAATAACCAGACCACCGAGGGCGCGTACCCTGTGGATATCACCGTGTTCGCCCATTACATAGGATACGACAAGGTAATGAGCTACATAAAGAAGAGCGCTTCGCTGCGCGCGGTGTGAACGTCAGCCCTGGAACCGGTTCATCAGCTCTGTGATGGCGTTCGCAACCTTCATACCTTTTTCAGTCAGCTTGACCAGCCGCTTCTTCCCCTTCGCCTCGATGGTGACAAGCCCCTCCTTCTGCATGCGTGAAACGAGCTTGGTCACGTAGACGTAGCTCGTATCGCTGCTCTTCGCCAGTTTCGAGAGGTGCCAGGAGGTTTCCGCGTCGCGCAGCGTCGTCATTATCTTGCACGGCTTGGGCCTGACGAAGACGGAAAACATGAGCGGATTAGGCCCCTGCAGGTTAATATGCATTTCTCCGCAGGCCGCGCATCTCGTAGGCACAGGTTTAAAATGGCGCTGCCGCGAAAACAACGACGGAAAATCGACGATAAATTTATAAAGCGTATTCTGGATATACAGACGATGCCCCTCACACGGGATAATTGGGAGGCAAACGAGCCCTTCGGATGAAGGGCCAGGAAGGTGAATAAATGGGACAGAAAATCGGATCTGAAAAAATCTCAAGGGAAGACGGATACCTGTATTATATAGGAAAGGACGGCTACGTCTGGCAGGCACCCATGAAGCACAACAAGAGCGGCAGGAAAAAGAGGGCCGGCAACGAGAAGATAAGCAAGGAGTCCGGCTACATGTACTACCTGGGCAAGGACGGCTACGTTTACAAGGCGAAGTTGAAGAACGCCTGAATTTTCCCTTTTTTT
>CAYZNP010000052.1:0-5756 GCA_964479815.1 Microcaldota archaeon | reverse complement strand
CACCCTCAACAGGACCAACCCCAGCGTCAGCAACTACACCCTCAGCAACTTCACCGTCACCGGCATTCCTGACGGCAACCACAGTTGGTTCGTAGAGTGCATGGATGCAGCCAACCTCACAGGCACCAGCGCCACAAGGGCATTCACCATATCCACCACCCCGCCCACGGTCACCTTGAGCTCCCCTGCCAACAATACAATCTTCAACACCTCCAACGTCACGTTCAATTTCACCGCAACCAGCAACGTCTTCACCGCACTGAACTGCTCACTCTACCTTGACGGCACCCTGGACCAGACCAACGCATCGACCTCTAACGGCACAGTGACCTCCTTCCCTGTCAGCGGCATACCTGACGGCAACCACAGCTGGTTCGTAGAGTGCCTCGATGCAGCCAGCCTCACGGGCACCAGTGAGACGAGGTACCTTACCATAGCAACCACTAGCCCAAGCGTCACTTTAGGCTCCCCGGCCAACAACTCCATCTTTAATGTCTCCAACGTCACCTTCACCTTCACGCCCACCAGCGACGCCTTCGCTACGCTTAACTGCTCACTCTATATCGACGGCATCCTCAACCAGAGCAACTCCTCAACAAATAACAACACCCTGACCACCTTCAACCTTGCCGGCATACCGGACGGCACCCACACCTGGCAGGTCAGGTGCATCGACGCGGCAAACAATACAGGCACCAGCCAGACCCTGAACTTCATCATCGGCACCACCGCCCCGTCCATCACCCTTGTCCGTCCGGCCAACAACAGCACTGTTGGCGGCAATTCGATCGCATTCGTCTTCAGGCCGATAAGCACAGCCAGCAGCCTGCTGAACTGCTCGCTGTTCATCAATGACACCCTGAACCAGTCCATTTCCGCCACCAACGGCACTTCAAACACGTTCCACGTCACCGGCATGCCCCCAGGCCTCTATAACTGGAGCGTAGCCTGCATCGACGTCGCGAACAACAGCGGAAACAGCAGCACCTACATATTCAACCTGACCGCCCAGCTGCCGCTGAAACCGTCCACGTCCAATCCAAGCGTATTGCCGACCCAGACGTTCAACGTATCCGTCAATGCGGTCTGCGGCGGCTTCATCGTTACGGTCAGCCAAGCCGGCGTGGCAGTTCCTGACGCGCTGGTCCTCGCCACCCTTAACGGCACTGAATTGTATGCCTATGCCGACAGCACGGGAAGTGCGCCGTTCCAGGGATGCGGCGGTGACGCCTCGGTGGTTGCGGAAAAAGGAGGCATATTCGGCTACGCAAGCGGCTTCGTGCCCTGCGCCACCTGCCGCCAGTGCGCGGCAGATGATGGCTGCCAGCTGAATGAGATCTGCAGCGGCGGTTCCTGCGTTCCTGTAAAATGCCCCTGCGGCAAGGTTATAGAGCACATGTGCGTCCCAGCGCCCTGCTACGAGTGCACATCTGATGCGCAGTGCGGCGATGCTGAGTATTGCAGCGTGCCAGCCGGCGCGGAGGGAGGGTCATGCAGGGCTGTCTTCGGGGAATGCGGCTATGCTGCCAACCACACCTGGTTTGGATACGAGTGCGGTTCCGAACCCGGCTGCGTCGCCTGCTCAGCAGGATACGACTGCATCGCCCATGCCTGCTCCCCGCAGCAGCTCGACATCACGCTTCCGGACAACCAGACCCAAGTAACCGTAGGGAACAATGTCACTGTGAACGTCACCCAGGGCGCCGGCCCGTGCAGGTACTGCGGCATCGCGTGGACCTCCCCGTCAGGCGGCACCGGAAGCGGGCAAACAGATGCGAACGGAATGTTCATATTCCCCCTCAACGAAACCGGCAACTGGACGTTCGGCCTTGTGAATGATTCAAGCAAGTACGTATTGGTGAATGCGCTTGCGGAGCAGCCAGGGATTCAGCAGTTCCCGACCATAGAGCCGGGCACATGCCTGTCCTTCATGGTCCTCGCGATAATCCTCGTGCTCATAATCTATGGGATGCGCAAGCGCGGGCCGAAGCCTGCCGGCAATGCCCCTCCTGGCCCAGCCCCTAAAAATGCGGCCCTGCCTGCGGGACCCAAATGATAGCAATAAAACCATTGATTCGGATATGAACGTGATGGCGATGGAGCAACGACTGGAGATATCAGTGCGGGATGGCATAAGGGACGTCCAGGGCGAGCAGCTCGCGGAGCGCATCAGGCGCGCGCACGGCACGGCCGTCCGCTGCAGGTTCGTGGAGGCGTATAACTTCGCGGAAAAACTGCCGGAGGCGGACCTTGCGGCCCTGGCCGCGGAGGTCTTCACAGACAGCGTCGCCCAGCAATGCTCGTTCACCGAACCGCTATTCAAGGGCATGTGGCGCATCGAGGTCGGCATGCTCCCCGGCGTCACCGACAACGTCGGCCATACCGCCTCTGCGGCGATACGCGACCGGCTCGGCAGGGACGTGGAGGTTTACTACTCGCGCATGTACGCGCTGGAGGGGAACGTTGACGCAGCGCTGTGCGGGCGCATCGCAGCCATGCTGTTCAACCCGCTGGTCGAGAAATACCGCATCTACCAGCCGGGAGCGGAAACCGTGGCATACCTCCCCAGGGTCAACATACCCAAGGACCCGTCGGTCCAGCGCATAAGCCTGCACATGAGCGAGGCGCGCTTCGAGCAGCTGGCCAAGGAACGCCTGCTGGCGCTCACAAGCGAGGAGTTCGCTGCCATAAAGCAGCACTTCAAGAATGAGCGCGTCATCGCAGCCCGCGAGAAGGTCGGGCTGGACACCAAGATAACGGACGTGGAGCTGGAGTGCCTGGCGCAGACCTGGAGCGAGCACTGCAAGCACAAGATATTCAACGCGCGCATAAGCTACGACGAGAGCGGCGACACCCACGCCATCAACTCGCTCTTCAAGACGTTCATCCGCGGCGCGACCGAGCAGGTGAAGAAGCCCTACGTCGTCAGCGTGTTCAAGGACAACGGCGGCATCATCAAGTTCAACCACGAATACGACATCGCAGTGAAGGTGGAGACGCATAACGCACCCTCAGCGCTGGACCCCTACGGAGGCGCGCTGACCGGCATCCTGGGCGTGCAGCGGGACGTCATGGGCACCGGCCTCGGCGCCAACCCCATAGCGAACATCGACGTCCTTTGCTTCGGCTATCCTGATGCGCCTGCTTCCGACGTGCCCAGGGGCGTCCTGCATCCGAAGGTGATATACGACGGGGTGGTCCGCGGCATAGAGCACGGCGGCAACAAGATGGGCATACCGACCGTGAACGGCTCCATAGTGTTCGACCGGGCATACACCTGCAGGCCGCTGGTCTACGCCGGCACGATCGGCATCATGCCATCCATGCTGGACGGCCGGAGGACCTCGGACAAGGTGATAGAGCCCGGCTACCTGGCCGTCATGGTCGGCGGGCGCATAGGCAAGGACGGCATCCACGGCGCCACGTTCTCGTCCATGCACATAGACTCGTCCGTTCCACAGAGCGTCGTCCAGATAGGCGACCCGATAACCCAGAAGAAGGTCCTTGATTTCACGCTGGAGGCGCGCGATGCGCGGCTCTACGAGGCGGTGACCGACAACGGCGCTGGCGGGCTGTCGTCCAGCATCGGCGAGCTCGCGCAGTTCAGCGGCGGCTGCGAGATATACCTCGACAAATGCCCGCTGAAATATCCCGGGCTTGACCCCTGGGAGATACTGCTGTCCGAATCGCAGGAGCGCATGACGCTCGCAGTGAAGCCGGAGAACATGGAGAAGCTCACGGTGCTGGCGAAAGTGCACGACGTGGAGATCAGCGTGGTCGGGAAATTCACCAGGACGAAGAAGTTCCACGCGCTCTACAAGGACCAGACGGTCGCGTATCTGGACATGCATTTCCTGCATGAGGGCGTGCCCCAGCTGAAGCTGCGCGCTTCCTGGAAGGCGCTCATGTTCCCTGAGCCGCCCCTGCCCCCGTTCGAGCCCGGCGACGTGCTCAAGCGGCTGCTCTCGTCGCCGGACGTGACCAGCAAGGAAAGCGTCGTCCGCCGCTACGACCACGAGGTCAAGGGCATGAGCGTGATAAAGCCTTCCATGCCAGGCCCGTCCGATGGCGCGGTCATCAGGCCGCTCTACGACTCGGAAGAAGGTCTTGTCATATCCCACGGCATCTGCCCGCGCTACGTGCAGGACGGCTATGCGATGGCATGCCTAGCCTTCGACGAGGCGGTGCGCAACGCGGTCGCGGTCGGCGCGAAGTTCGGCTATCTCGCGGCATTGGACAACTTCTCCTGGCCTGACCCTGTGCTATCGGCTAAGACTCCGGACGGCGAGCAGAAGCTCGGAGCGCTGGTGCGCGCCTGCCTGGGGCTCTACGACTCCGCGACCACCTACGGCATCCCGTTCATATCAGGGAAGGACAGCATGAAGAACGACTACTACGCGGGCGACAGGAAATACTCCATCCCGCCGACGCTGCTCGTCACCATGGTCGGCAAGACCGATTCCATCCACAGGGCCCTGAGCTCAGAGTTCAAGAAGCCCGGCGACTTCATCTACGTGCTCGGAACCACGCACGACGAGCTGGGCGGCAGCGAGTTCTACAGGCTGTTCAACGGCATCGGCAACAACGCGCCGGCCATCCATCCGGAGGAGCATATCCCGCTCTACAAGGCGCTGTCATCCGCCATAGAGGAGGGGCTGGCGGCGTCCGCACACGACGTGTCGGACGGCGGGCTGGCTGCCGCGTTCGCCGAGTGCGCCATCGGCTTCGGCCTTGGCGCCGAGCTTGACCTGGACCTGGTGCCGGCGAAGACCGACAGGCCTGACGCATTGCTGTTCTCAGAGAGCGCAGGCCGCTTCGTGGTCAGCGTGGCGCCGGAAAACGTGGAGAAGTTCGAGCGCGCCATGAAAGGGACTGCGTTCGCCAAGGCAGGGCGGGTGCGCGGCGACAAGCGCGTGATGCTGAAGCACGAGGGCCAGCCGCTGGTCAACGAGGCAGTGGAGAGCCTGAAGGAAGCGTACAGCAAGGGAACAGGCTGACAGGTTATTCCCATGATTGACGAAATAAAAGAGGAGATAGCATCGCTTCTCGCGGACGCGTCAGGCGTTGGAAGGGACGTGGCGTTCGCATCGCTTGAGCCAGGCAGGGTAGGGGACATATCCAGCAAGCTCGCGTTCGCCATGGCCAGGGAGAGCAAGGAGAATCCTGCGAAGCTGGCCGCGGAGATAACCGCAAAGCTCGCCAGGAACGCCCTTGTGGAGAAGGCAGAGGCCGCAGGCCCGTACATCAACTTCTACCTCACCGGGAAGGCATATTCCAGGCTTCTGGCGGACGTGCTCGCGAAAAAGGGCACGTACGGCATGGGCAAGAAGAAGAAAGGCAAGACGATTATAGAGTTCCCGTCGGTCAACCCCAACAAGCCATGGCACATCGGCCACCTGCGGAATGCGGTGCTTGGCGAATCCGTGGCGCGCATATTGGAATTCGACGGCTGCCCTGTTGAGCGGATGGACTACATAGATGATCTGGGCCTCCAGGTGGCACAGAGCCTGTGGGCCTTCCTGAACTACGACTCCAAGCCCCAGGGGAAATTCGACGCCTGGCTGGGCCACCAGTATGTCGGCGTGGCGAAGAAGTTCGACGAGGACGCATCCGTCGTGGAGGGCGTGCGCGACACCCTCAAATCCATGGAGGAGGGCGACAACGAAATCGCGAAAGCCGGCAGGGAGCTGGCAGAGGACTGCGTCCGTGCGCAGTACGAGACTGCGCTGGCGTTCGGCGTGCAGCACGACGTGCTC
>CAYZNP010000051.1:0-5823 GCA_964479815.1 Microcaldota archaeon | reverse complement strand
TCTGCCTGAACTCCACCGGGTTGAGCCTGCCGAATTTCTTCTCCACCTTCACTTCAGTGGGGAAGCCCTGGGTGTCCCAGCCCTGGGGGTAAAACACGTTGAAGCCAGTCATCCTCTTGTAGCGCGCTGTGAAGTCGATGTAGCTGTAGGAGAGGACATGGCCCATGTGGAGCTCGCCGCTGGTGAACGGAGGGGGCGTGTCTATGGTGTAGAGTGGCCTGGCGGTGTCCTTGTCGTCGAACCGGTAGGTGCCTTCCTCCTCCCACCGCTTCTGCCATTTTTCCTCGATGGTTCTGTCATAACGCTGCTGAAGCATAAGAATCCGTTTTCCTATTGGTCTTAAGAGTTTAAAAAACGTCTATCCTGCATTTTCCGCCGTATTCAGTCTTCTATTATTTTGCATTTTGCCAGCCAGCCTCCGCCCGGTGCCGTGCATATGCCGTCGATGCACACGTTGCCCGGGCAGCAGAGCGGAGCCTGCTCTACCAGGCCAGGTCCCATCCCGCAGGCGTGCCCCTGCAGCCCGCATTCCTTGCCTTGGGCAGCTGTTCCGGTATAATCGACGCAAACGCCGGCCGTAGACCCGCCGCAGTGGCAGGTGCAGGTGGACGAGCCGCCGTATTCGACGTCCTGACCGCACAGGCAGGCGCGCGGCGATATGCAGATCGGTCCGCCCTGCCCGGGCCACGGGCCCGAGCAATCGGCGCTCATGGTGCATTGGTTATTTCCGACCCCACCAGGCCCGATGCCCTTGAACGGGTTCCAGCCTGGGTTCTTGCCCAGTTCGTACAAATAGTATCCCATGGCGACTAAGATTGCAAAAAGAAGCATCACGAATATGATTGAAGCGACGTTCCATCCTACGGGACGGGGTGCACGCATCGCAGGTGCGCCCCCAGCCGATTTCTTGTCAAACGGCCCGGCCATAACGCTACTGGGATAAGAATATTTAATATCGCTCCGGCTTCCGTTTGCACTCAGATGCTCATCTTCATGCCGTCCCTTGCCGCGATGGTCTTCACGCCACTCGCCTTCTCTATCTTCTCCGCTTCCTTTGAAGGGCCGGCCTTGAGCATCTTCAGGCCCATGTGCGTGATTATGCACGCCTTGGGTTTCGCCGCCTTCAATATCTCGGCGACCTCGGCGGTCTTAAGGTGGCCCTTGTACGGGTCGCCCTCGGGCTTTATGCAGTTGATGACAAGGCAGTCGCAGCCTGCGAAGTCCCTCCCGAGGCTTTCTGTGTACTCGGTGTCACTTATGTAGCCGAGCACGCCCCCGTCCAGATAAAGTTTGAACCCGAACGTGGTAGGTTCCTCGTGCCTCATCGGGAAAATCTCGATTTCAAAAGCTCCCTTCTCATTATCGAAGCGTTTCCTCTCGCCGTATTGCGCCGCATAGAGCGTTCCCACGCGCGACTGGTGGTAAGCGCTCACGCCCTTCTCCTCTATGGCGTTTTTGCTCGCTATCAGCACGCCCCTTTTCTTCAGCCCGTATCTGGTCATCGCCTCTATCAGCACCATGGAATCCGAGATGTGGTCCACGTGGTTGTGGGTAACGACGATGGCGTCGAGCTCGAGCGGGTTCTGCCTCTGCTCGATTGAATGGATGAGCGCGCCCGGCCCCGGGTCCACATGGATGCTGGCAGAGCGCGAGTTTATCCTGAAGCCTCCGGTGTCCCTTATCTGCTTTATGAGGTTTATGCGGCCCCCGCCCGTTCCGAGGAAAACTATCTCCATGGACAGCAGTTGGGGCGAAGCATATTTATTCGGTGCTGCGCGTCACCCGACCATCCTGCAGAACATGCACGTCCCCTTCGAGCACGGCTCGCCGCACGTTTCACACTCCGCCACTGCCGCGCCTTTCAGGTATTTTTCCCTGAGCGCGCCCTCGATCTCCAAAAAGCTGTTGACTATCTTGAACTTCGTCCCCGGGTATCTCTCCTCGCTCTCGTTTAGCATCTTCCGCACGTGGCTGCGGAACGCGGTGTGCGCGTACGGGCATTCCACGCGCTCCAGCTCGATGCCCTTCAGCATCGCGTAAATCGCGTTCTCCTTCTCCGGCGTGAGCATGAGCGGCCGTATCCTGCGCACGAACCTGCCGCTCTTCACCAGCGGCTCGTTGAAACGCGCGAGCCGCGACGGCTCGTTGCGCATGATGTTCATGAGGACCGTCTGCGCCACATCGTCGAGGTTGTGGCCTGTGGCGAGCTTGGTCGCCCCTGCCTCACGTGCCGCTTTGTTGAGCATGTAGCGCCGCAAAACGCCGCACTGGGTGCAAGGCAGCGCGCTGCCCTTCCTTTTCACCAGCTTGTCGAGCGTTTTCCCGGCTTCCTTCTCGAATTTGTGCACTACGTGCTCCACGCCGAGCGTAGCGCATTCGCGCTTCGCGATGCGCAGCGTGCGCTCCCGGTATCCGGCGATGCCCTCATCGATGGTTATCGCGACGAGCTCGAACGGCAGGTCCTTTTTCAGCTCGACGAGCGAATGCAGGAGCACGGTGCTGTCCTTTCCGCCCGACAGGCCGACCGCTACACGGTCGCCCTTCTTCAGCATGGAGAACTGGCGCACGGTCTTGCGGAACCGCCTGTCGAACATGCGGATGAAGTGCGCAGCGCACATGTGCTGGCTTGAATAATGGAGATAAACCACGGCATCCCTGCCGCAGCGGCATTTTTCAGTCATGTTACCCGCCAAATACGACTTTTATGACCTCTACCCTGTCACCTGCCTTTATCCCGCGCGTCTCAGGTGCCAGCCTGCCGTTCACCTTGACGACTACCTCCTCGCGCATGACGCCGAGCTTCTTCAGCAAGGCGCCAACGCTGCCCGAGTGCCGCATCCGCTTCCTCTCGCTGTCAACAATCAGTTCCATGTCCCCGCCATCCGGTGATGACTTTGAGACGTAAGTTAAATAAGGGTTATCGGAGGCGGATTGAGGCGTTATGGGCACAGGGATAACGGATGCGCTAACGGACCCATGCTTTACCCGCGGGCTCTCTCTGCTCGTGTGGATACAAGTAAGGCATCATTTTCTTGTTGCTGACAAATTCTCCTTCCCTAAAGGGCAGCATCTCGTCCGCGAACTTATTTATGGTAAACACTTGCTCCTTCTTGCCTCTTACTACGGATAAAAGTTCGTTAAAAACAACACCTGCCTTTTCGTCACGCGGAGGCGTGTGGCGCAGGTCATTTTGCCGTTTTTTCAACTCCTCGGCTTCTCCAGGCGTCAGCTGTATGACTTTATAGAGCCATCTCTCCTTTCCTAGGCCGAATTCCGGCGCATTCTCGACGCTTTTGACGTACCATACGCTTTTGTCATCTGCCATGTTATCCCCATCATTTATCATCACAAGCTTTTTTTAACCCCCCACCCGCTCCCAATAGCCAATTCCCCGCAAGTTAAATAAGGGTTATAGGAGAAGCGCTTTCCATGAAGATTACAGCCGTATGGGCACGGGAGATACTGGATTCGCGCGGCAACCCGACCGTGGAGGTCGACGTGGTGACGGAAAACGGGTTCGGGAGCGCGGCCGCGCCCAGCGGCGCATCGACCGGGCAGCACGAGGCGCACGAGCTGCGCGACGGCGGCGCCCGCTACATGGGAAAGGGGGTCCTCAAGGCCGTGGACAACGTCAACAGCATAATCGGCCCTGCCCTCGTGGACATGGATATCGACGACCCTCCTGCCATAGACATGAAGATGCGGGAGCTCGACGGCACGAAGGACAAGAGCAGGCTCGGGGCGAACGCTATGGTCGCAACGTCCATGGCGCTCATGCGCGCCGCCGCCTCCTCTTCCGGGAAGATGCTCCACGACTATCTCGGCGGTTCGACCCTTCCCAGGGCCATGTTCAACATCATAAACGGCGGCAAGCACGCGGGCGGCAAGCTGGCGGTGCAGGAGTTCATGATAATCCCGGATGCGGACACGTTCGCCGAGCGGCTCAGGATGGCCTCTGAGATTTACCACGTGCTCGGCAAGCAATTGTCGGCGAAGCACGGCCCAGCAGCCAGGAACGTGGGCGACGAGGGCGGATACGCGCCGCCCATAGACAACACCTACGTCGCGCTCGACTCGCTCGTGGCAGCCATTGAGGAATCAGGCTACGCAGGCAGGTGCGGGCTTGCGCTCGACGCAGCGGCATCGTCATTCCACAGCAGCGGCTCCTATGCCATAGACGGAAAGCAGCTCAAGGAGAACGACCTCATAGACTACTACGCTGATTTGGCGAAGGCGTATCCGATAAAGAGCATAGAGGACCCGTTCTACGAGGAGAGTTTCGGCGCGTTCGCAGCGCTGGTGAAGGAGCTGCCCGACGTGCAGATAGTGGGCGACGACCTGGTGGTCACCAACGTGGCGCGCATCCGCAGGGCCATAGAAGAGAAGTCGATGACCGCGCTATTGCTGAAGATAAACCAGATAGGCACCGTGAGCGAGGCGCTGGACGCGGCGCGGATGTGCAGGAATAACGGCCTGAACATCGTGGTCAGCCACAGGTCAGGCGAGACCGAGGACTGCTTCATAGCTGATTTCGCCGTGGGCATAGACGCAGGGCAGATAAAGACCGGTGCACCGGCACGCGGCGAGCGGACGGCGAAATACAACCAGCTCCTGCGCATAGAGGAGCGGCTTGCATCCCAGCCGTCACGGGGCTGACGAGAGCCTCGCGGTCATAAATCAGGCTTAAAAAGATACCCAAACATCGTTATTGGAAAGTGACACTGATGGTAGACAGGAAGCCAAATCCTACGGACGCAAAGACATACTACCAGATGGGCAACGACTACTACGAGAAGGGCGACTACGACAAGGGCATAGAGAACTACAACATGGCCATCCTGCTCAACCCGGTGTTCTCTGAAGCGTATTTCAACCGCGCGCTGTCCTATTACCAATTGAAGAACTTCGACAAGTCCGTCGCCGACTATACGAAATCCATGGAGCTCGACCCCCAGAACCCGATAATATACAATAACCGGGGCGACGCGTTCTACCGCAAGCAGGACTTCCAGAGCGCCATAAAGGACTACGACAAGGCGATTGCGCTCAATCCCAACTACCTCAAGGCGTTCTACAACCGTGGCCTGTCCTACGCGTCGGTTGAGGAGTACGAGAAGGCGGTCGAGGATTTCTCCAAGGTCATAAAGCTGAAGGCGGATTTCGCTGAGGCCTACCACCTGCGGGGGCTGGCATTCGAATACGCCGGCTCCATCTCCAGCGCCATCACGGACTACGAGAAGGCGCTCGAGCTCAATCCTGAGCTGACCGAGGCGAAGACGCACCTGGAGAGCGCGAAAGCCAAGAAGGATCAGGAGGGCAAGGGAGGCGGTGAGGGCGGCACAGCTGACATAAAGATGCTCACAAAGCCCAACATGAACTTCAACGACGTCGCCGGCATGTCCAAGATGAAGGAGGAGATACGCGAGGCGGTCGTCTACCCCATGCGCAACCCGGAGCTTGCGCGCAAGTACGGCAAGCTGGGGGGCGGCGGCATACTGATGTACGGCCCGCCAGGATGCGGAAAGAGCTTCATAGTCAAGGCCGCGGCCGGCGAGTGCCAGTCCGGCTTCATAAACGCGAAGCTGTCAGACCTGCTGGACATGTACGTGGGCAATACTGAGAAGAACATCCACAAGGTGTTCGAGCTCGCGCGCAAGAATACGCCGTGTATCCTGTTCTTCGACGAAGTGGACGCAATCGGCGGCAGGAGGGACCAGCAGGAAGGCCAGCAGTACATGAAGATGGCTGTCAACCAGATGCTCTACGAAATGGACGGCGTGGAGGCCAACAACTCGAACGTGCTCATCATCGCCGCGACCAACG
>CAYZNP010000050.1:0-5847 GCA_964479815.1 Microcaldota archaeon | reverse complement strand
AAGCCCTGCGGAAGCTCGGGCTGAAGGCAAATGAAAAGGAAGTGGTGCTCGCCAAGCTTGAGAACAGGCCGGGAACCATGGCAGAGGCCACTGGAAAAATGGCCGCGGCAGGGATAAACCTGTTCTACGCATTCTCGCTCACCATGCATGAGAAGTCATACGTGCTGTTCGGGGCGTCTGACAACAAGAAGGCGCTCGCCGCCCTTCAGTGACTATCTCCTGTCTATTATATCCAGGGCGTCAGGGCCTGTGCCTATGAGCGTTATTGGCACGCCCATCTTCCTTTCTGCGTCCTCTACGAACGCCTTCGCCTCTTTCGTTAGCCTGGAGTATTCCTTCACGCCCTGGTTGCCAGGGAAGCGGATGTCTATCTTGGTGATCGCTATCTGCGTCGCCCCGTTGACCATTGCCGCGAACCTCAGGTCGTCGAAATGCAGCTCCGGCGACGTCCTCCTCGGCCGGCCGGTGACCGTTCCGTATTCCTGCATGTTCCTGGCCTTGGCCGCCTCCACCGCCAGCTCGTCCTTCAGCGGCCCGCTTCCGACGCGGGTGGTATACGACTTGATGACCATTATGACCTCGTCTATCTTCGTCGGGCCGAGGCCCACGTCCGCCGCGATGGTGGACGCGGACGTGTCTTTGGACGTGACGAACGGATACGTCCCGTAGAGCAGCGAGAGCATGAACCCCTGGGTGCCTTCCACCATTACGTTCTCCGCCTGGTTGACCTCCTTCACCACGTCTGTCAGGTATGGCTTCAGCGCGGGCTCGTCCGAGACTGTCTTCCCTATCCTGTTCACCCTGTCCGAGACCGCAGGGCCGCAGCCGGTCTTGGTGGACCCTATCTTCTTGGAATTCTCCGACGCGCTGTCCCGCTCGATGTGCTCCTTGGTTATCAGGCCTGCCCTGAAGTCTATGAAGGTCCTCTTGTGGCCGTTTATCAGGTCCAGCTCCTTCATGAACACTTCCGGGTTGACGAAGACGCCTGCGCCGATGAGCAGCCGCGAGCGTTCGTTCACGAAGCCGCATGGAACCAGCCGCAGCGGGTAGCGCTTGCCCTTGTAGTTGACCTCATGGCCCGCGTTCGGCCCCACGCCGCCGCGCGCTATGACGTCCGGGTCGTCCGTGAGCGCCAGGTGCGATATTATCTTGCCCTTCCCCTCGTCCCCGTACTGCCCGCCGACTATTATCGTTTTCATGGTTATGCCTCTCCGGATTTTCCTGTCATCTCTCTTGTTCGGCAATCCTTATGAACGTTTCAACGCACTCCTTCAGCGCCTCTTCCGTGTGCAGCTTCAGCGAACCGCCTGCCGCCTTGGCATGGCCGCCGCCTGCGCCCCCGAACATTTTCGCGGCCTCGGCCATCACCTTGTTCAGCGGGATCTTCACGCTCGGCCTCGCGCGCGCTGATATGCGCGTCTCCTTCTCAGAGTCCTTCCACTTGGCCACGAACGCGACGTCAGCCGCCTCGGTGATGAGCGATGCGGCGTCGCTCTCGTTGCTTCCCACCTCGCTGGTCGCGACGAGGTAGCCGCCGCCGTATACGAATTGCACCCGCTGCATGGCCTTGATCATGGCTATCTTCGCCTCTTCCCTGGGTTCCGGCTCTGCGTAGGAGAGCAGCTCAGCGTAATCGAGCTTCCATTCCTTCATCAGCCTGGCAAGCGTCTCGAACGTGGCGGCGCGCGCGGACTTGAAGCGGGCTGCGTCGGCTATTATGCCGACCGCGAGCCCGAATGCGCTTTCCTTGTCTATCTTAGTCAGTATGTTGGCGGTGATCTCAGCCGACGAAGGCGACTTCTCGTCTATTATCTCGAATTCGCCCTTCATGTCCCGGCCGTCCGCCCGGTGATGGTCTAATATAAGTAGTATCTTCCAGCCGCGCGCCTCCGGCAGCAGCGTGTATGCGCTCGTATCCACGACCACGAGGCCGTCGAAATCCTTTTTCGCCAGCGAGCCTATCTGCCTGACCTGGATGCTGAGCTTATCCGCGAGCATCCCTGCGCCCTCGCCCGGCTCCTCGGCGCTGCATATGACGCTCCCTGGCAGGAGCCTGCTGAGCGCGAACGCAGATGAGAGCCCGTCCACGTCAGCCCGGTTATGGGTCGCTATGGCAAGCTTTTTCTTACCGTATTTCGCGAGGAACTCCCCGAACCTACTTGCCTCCGGCCTTTCCATACTCCTTCATTTTCTCCTGGAGCTTTTTCTGGCTGTCCATGACCGTCGAGCGGAGCTTCTCCTCCTGCTTGCTTATGGCGTTGAGCTTGACGTCTATTATCTCCTGCCTCTCCTTGAGGTCCGCCTCGGCGGCCTCCTTGGTGGTGTGGAGCATGATTGCGCCCACGGAGCGGTATACCTCTCCGCTGGCCTTCTTGAGCTCTTCGAGCGCGTGCCTGGTCTCGTTGGCCTGCAGCTGCAGCTGGTGCTTCTGGATGAGGAGCACCTCGAGCTGCTTCTCCATGTTCTCGTATTCTATGAGGCTCCTGTTCAGGTCCTCGTTCTCTTTCCTGCCATCACTCATCATTCGCACCCCTTTCGGCGCCTTCGAATACCGCCAGCGCCCTTAAATATGCGTTCGCTGCTGCGCGCAGCGCCACAACGTCCTGCGCCTCTATCGATATGGCGAGCGTATTGCCGATGCCGTTCAGTTTCGCGGACGACCTCCCGCCCGCGCCTTCGTGGGCGAGCGCTTTAATCGCCGCCTTCACCGCCGCCGCGTCCGGGAAGCCCGCTTCTATCAGGCACTTCGTTTTCATAGCCATTCCCATTTGCCTGTTTCCGAAACCCGTATGACCGCAGTGCTGCCCGCTTTCTTCCCGCGCTCCTCCAGTATGGAGATGCGCTCCTCGCCGGTTTTCCTTGCCAGCGCGACGAGCTGCGCTATGGTCCGCTTGCCCCGTGCCACGAAAGGCTCGCCGGCCTCTTTTGCCAGCTCCATCGCCTTGTTGCGCGTGTCAGGGCCCGCGTACCGGCTTGTCGTGAACATCAGTCCGTCCGTACCTCTTTGGCTATGGGCGGCCTCTTCTTGAGAAGGATCTTCGCGCCGGTGGTGGGGAAGTTGAACTTGTCCCCTGTCACGTTCACAGTCGTTCCGGTCTTTATGTCGGTGTATTCAGCCATCCTATCACTCTTTGGAATATCCGCCAGAGAGCCTCGCGGCTATCTCGCCTGCCTCGGTCCTGAACGAATACGCGCCTCCTGCGAAGACGGCGCCACAGGACCTGCAGTTCCATTTGGCAGTGCCTGCCCTCTTGACCTTGAGCTTGTGGCATTTCGGGCATTCATAGCGTGCGCGCTTGGACTCTATGGCCTTGTCTACCAGTTTCCTGATTGAAGCTCCGAATTTCTGTGTGCGCATCTGCCTCTACCCCTTCAGCATTTCCCTTATGTCGTTCCCTCTTTTAAAAGCTATGTCTATCGCCGACAGAAACTCGTCCTTTGTGAGCGAGCCCTTGCCCTTCTGGACCGCACAGACCTGCTTTTCCGTGGTCGCGATCGTGAGCGCAGTCTCCTTCACGCGCTCCTCCTCCCTTGAGGGGTCAACGAGCCAGGTGTTCCCCACCTTTATCATGGTCGTGGATATGGGGAGCGCGGTCGGGTTGAGCGGGCCTACGTATTCCCCGCGGATTATCTTGCCCGCCTCCACCTTCGGCTTCTTCGTGTCGAGAAGCGCCGCGGTCGCCGCGAGCGTCGCCGTGTCGGTGTAGTTGCCTGCGTAGTTGAGCACGTAGATGTCCAGGTAGATGCCCAGCACCTTCTCCTCTTCCACGTAGAATGATTCCAGGTCTATGCACTCGCAGCTCCTCACTGCGCGGTCCACGACCCTCGCGAGCTCTATGGAGTTCTCGTCAGGCGGGCCAGGCTCGAACAGCGGCGATGCCAGCGGCAGCAGTTCGCCGTTGATCACCAATACGCCCTCCTTCGGGCGGTCAGCGAACGGCTTCACGATGTCGAACTTGGACGACACGAGCACCTTGGTCTCGCCTATGCTGGCGAGCGCGGATCCTTCCGCACTGCCTAAAACGCCGCGCTGCACCTCTATTTTCCTGTATTCGTCGAAGGCCCTGCCATCGAACCTGGTGCCCTTGCTGAGCGTGTTGTTTAGTATGTCCCTCCTTATGTGCGACATTATAACGTCCCTTGCTTCTTCACCCATGGAAATCACATCCTGAACTTGGCTTCCTCGCCCTCCTCGTAGAACTTCTTCAGCGCATCGGCCTGCACGCCGTGGAGCTTTTCGCACCCGCGCTCAGCCATGCCGAGCATGGTCTCTATCTCTTCCTTCGTGAGCATCCCGTCCATCTGCAGCAGCAGGATCTTCTTGTCCCTGGCGGAAATGGCCACCGGCATGTCGCTCTGGCCGAAGTTGTCCTCGGCCTTGCCAAGGTCCACGAGCAGGACGTTGCCTGCCTTGCCCACTGCAACCGCGGATACCATGTCCTTCATGGGGATGCCGGCGTTCGCCAGCGCCACCGCTGCAGCGGTCACGGACGCGGTCCGCGTCCCCCCCTCGGCCTGCAGCACGTCGATGTAGATGTCTATCTGCGTGTTCGGGAAACGCTCTGCGATTATCAGGTTCTCGAACACCTCCCTGATGACCTTGGAGAGCTCGGTGCTGCGCCTGGACGGGCCGCTCCTGCCGTGCTCCTCCAGCGACGCGAAGGGCGACATCATGTACCTGCACTTTATCACCGCGCGGTACGGGTTTATGTCGTGCCTGGGTATGCACTCCCGCGGGCCGTAGATGCCGCATATTACCTTGTTGCCGCCCCACTGGACGAATGCGGAACCGTCCGCCTCGCCCAGGACCCCTGCCTGTATGCGCAGGTTCCTCAAATCCTCAGGGCTCCTGCCGTCAAGCCTTTTTCCGTCTATTATAAGCTGTACCTTGCCTTCACTCTGGGACATGTCTTTCACCTTCCTCTTCACTGGTTTCGCTGGCCGCCGGCGCTGGGCGTGCACCGCGCTCCGCCTTCAGCATGCCCGCGACCTCGTCGGTAAGCCCCGACTTGTGGGCCTTCTTCTCTATGAGCTTTATGGCCTTCAGCGCGAGAGGCATGTCGCTCTTCTCGCTTATCCAGACCATGCCGTTGTTGCCTACCATGATGTCTCCGCCCGCATAGTCCTTGAGGAGCATGAGCATGCTGCTCTTGCGGCCTATGAGCCTCGGGACCTTCGCCGACGGGAACTCTATTATCTTGCCCTTCGGCAGCCTGCGCACCTCGCCCAGGTCGACGTCGCCGACCTCGTTCACCATCTTCACCTTGCAGATGACGAAATCGCCCAGCTGCAGGTTGATGCGCATGTCGCGCGTGGGTATGAACCCGCCTTCAGGCAGGTTGAGGTCCACCTCGTAGCCCGCATGGCGGACGTCGGTCACTATGCCGACCACTATGTCGCCCACTGACGGGCGGTAGCGGTTCTCCAGCGGTATGTACCGGCCCTCGCTGTCGAGCATGCCGATGACCGCCGCGAACGTCTCCTCGCCTTCGATGAAGGTGTTGGGCACGTTCAGCTTCCCATTGGCTATCTTCTCTCCGGGCAAAACGATTTTTTTGTCCATGACAAAACCCTCTTCTGCCTGGGGCTTAGCAGCCCCGCTGTCTTGTTCCAATTTCAAAACCTCATTGGTTCCGGCTTCCGCAGAACGGAATTGCCGGTCAATTCAAAAAGAGATTCTTTGCGTGTGGATCTCCTTTTTGTGTCTCGTACAGGGATTTTATTGAAAGAAAAGATTTTTAATTAGCCCCATTGCTCAGCCCGGGAGCTGTTTCGTCTCCACCTGGCCGCCCGTGAGCTTGTTCAGCTTGTCGTAGAATTCGCCCTGCAGGCCGCCGAATATCTCCA
>CAYZNP010000049.1:0-5892 GCA_964479815.1 Microcaldota archaeon | reverse complement strand
GGCAAGACCACGACGTGCGCCAAGCTCGCGCACTTCTACAAGACAAGGGGGCTGAGCGCAGCGCTCGTCGCAGCGGACACCGACCGGCCAGCTGCCCAGGAGCAGCTCGAGCAGCTCTCCAAATCCGTGGGCGCGGCGTTCTATACTATAAAGGGAGAGAAGGATGCCGCGAAAATCGTGGCAGACGCCATGAAGAAGGCGAAGGAAGAAGTGGTGATCGTCGACTCGGCAGGGCGGAACGCGTTCGACGGCCACCTTGTCGAGGAGCTGCGCGGCATAGCCGAGAAATTGAAACCTGATGAGAACTACCTAGTGATAAGCGCAGACCTCGGGCAAATCGCAGGGAAGCAGGCCACGGAATTCAACAGCGCAGTGCCGCTTTCCGGCGTCATCGTTACCAAGATGGACGGCTCCGGGAAAGGAGGCGGTGCGCTCAGCGCCGTTGCGGCATCCAGCACCAAGGTCGCATTTATCGGCGTCGGCGAGAAAATCAACGACTTCGAGACGTATAACGCCGAGAAGTTCGTCGGCCGCATGCTGGGCGTGCCTGACATCGGTGCGCTCCTGGAGAAGATAAAGCAGATCTCCACTGAGACGGACGTCCGGAAACTAGAGACCGAGAAACT
The DNA here is from genome assembly GCA_964479815.1 of Microcaldota archaeon. GTDB lineage: Archaea > Micrarchaeota > Micrarchaeia > Anstonellales > Bilamarchaeaceae > Bilamarchaeum. The sequence continues at coordinate 5,266 of CAYZNP010000049.1, read as the reverse complement.
GACCATAGACTCCTTCTACGAGCAGCTCAAGGCTGCCAAGAAGCTCGGCCCCCTCGGCAGCGTATTCTCCATGCTGGGCGCCAACGACGTGCCGAAGGAGCTCGTGCAGCAGAGCGAGGAGAAGCTGAAGAAGTTCGAGCACATGATAAACTCCATGACCAGGAAGGAGAAGGCCGACGCAGCGCTCATCAAGAACAGCCAGGCCCGTGTCCAGCGCATCGCCAAGGGAAGCGGCTGCTCCGAGAAGGACGTGCGCGAATTCCTGTCGCAGTTCGAGAAGATGGAGAAGATGATGAGCATGTTCAAGCGGAACCGCGGCTTCAGGAAGAAGATGGAGAAGATGATGGCAGGCGCTCCGCCTGACCTGAAGGTAGTCTGATTTTAATCATATCCATACACTATATACTATTACAGTGAGGGGCAGGCAGCCACGCCCTTTGGGTGAGGAAGTTCTGCCCTCCGTGAGGATATCAGGCTTTAAGGGCCCGGGGAACGGTACAGAAACGATACCCTTCGGGGATGAAACGCAACGTTCCCTTATCCAATGACGGAGCAAGGAGGTTTTGCCTCCGCTAAGTCCAATGCTGCTGAAAACAGAAGGCAGACTATGCCCCTCACTCTCCCGCTTCCAGGGAAAACCCCCGGCGGAAGCCTGCATAAACCCACTTTTTTGCACTAAAGCAAACCTTTAAATATCTATACCACCAGAATATACTATAAAACACTATAATGATTATTGAGGTGAGGCGGTTGATAGCTCGTAAAGTAGGTAAGGCAGGTGCTAAACAGGACAACAAGAAACCTGATCTCCCAGCGGATATGGTTTCTGTCGAGGCTAGCGCAATCCCCAAGATACGCGACCTCCATGGTAAATCTAGCGAGCCCATAGTCGAAGCGCTGCTCCTCTTAGAGCGCAATAACCTGCTTGCCATAGAAAAGAGCACGACTACCCTTGAAAAGAAAGTGAACCACCTTGGCACCGAAGTGGTCGCAGCCAAGAAAGCTGCAGGCGAAGCTACCGCCGCTGCAGAATCCTCAAACAGGAGCGCCATAGAGGCACGTGAATTGGTCTCTACAGCTTCCAAAACAGTAGAGAATATTCCCTCGGCTCTTAATGAAGCCGTCGTGGCACAGCTTTCGGCAGAAGTCCCGGTGCTTATTGAGGAAGGCCCCAAGAAGGGGGACACCGAGATGAAGAAGCTAACCGCCGGCAACCTCATCAGATATATCCTCGAGAACATGGGTCTCCTGGAAAAGAATCTTAGTGACGTCCAGATGAAAGTAGGAGAAGCCCCTGCTGGCTCACAAGGCCCCTCGCTTGAGGAGATCACCACGGCAGTTGCTGAAAAGCTGTCGGCAACCCAGCAAGCTGCCGCCAAAATCAAAGAAGAAACAATCACAACCGTCAATAAAATCATAGCGGACTTCAGAGCTGAGCTCGAAGCCCGTGACAAGAGGCTGGAAACCGTTCTTGATGCATGCCAGAAGGCAATGGGCATGGATCTCGAAAATGCGGAATACCTCGGACTCGCGGCGCAAGGGGAGGTCACGGCCCTTCAGACGGCAACGCCGGCGGTGCTGGCAGCCCTTGGGCATAACAAGGACTATGATGTCGAGGTAGAGAAACTCTACGCGACGTTCGGCCGTGTCCGTGTGCATGCAATACTGCTGCAACTTAACGACCCAGCAGTTCTTAAGGAAATAGTCAAGAGCCAGACAATGAACGAGCTGGGTATCACGGATGCCGCGCAGTACGCTTCGAACGAACACCGCCAAGCGAGGGAAGAGGCTGAAAACTGGGCGGCTGTGCTCTCACAGAGGGTGGATGCGATACTGAACGCCAACCCGGCGGATGAAACCATCGGTAGCACTATAACGGGGGCCGCCTGATATGCCACTAAAAAACCTAGTGTTGTCCGCCGCATGTGGCAGAACCACCCCAGACACCACGCAGCCTAGAGTGCCTGTCCGCAAGGAAACACCTGCAAAACCGCCTCCTGAATCACTGATGAGGCCGCCGCCTCAAAGAAAGGACGAGGTCCCAGCCGTAGAGAAAAAGGAGGAGACCGACGTAGCTCTGCCGACTGGTGACGATGCTTCAGATCTTCTGGATCACTTTTTCGATGGTGGGAGGAAGAAACCCGCCTTGCCACAGCCTGGTGGAGGGGACGGCAGTGGTGAAGTATTTACGCTAGAAAAGCTTGAGGCACTGCAACGCAAGGACGGAAACATAGATTTAGATGAGGCGCTCAGCCATGAGGCGGGAACCGCCGCCCAGGAGGAATTCGTCGACCAGCCAGCGCCAGCATATCCGCAACCTCCGCCTCCGCCACGGGAGGAAGAAACCATCCAGCAGCCAGCATATTCACAACCTCCGCAACCGCCGGAGGAAGTCGCCCAGCCGCCGACATATACACAACATGAGGAAGAGCTAGCAGCCAGCGGAGACGTGCATTTACAAACAGGGCTCCACCGCATCCCTTTCGGTGGGGACACCGCGGAAAAGGCGATAAATAAAACGCTTAAATTGGGTGGAGGCGGCCCTGCCGCCCCTCAGCAGCAACCAGGTGCTCCTGGTGTTGTCTTCGAGGAGCCGCCTGCAGACGCTCCAGGATCGGCAGCCCAGCCACAGCAGCAGGGATATCCAGCCCCACCTCCAGAGGCCAAAGAGACTATTCTACAGGAGCCCACGGCTACCCCAAGAGTTTATCGGCCTAGAGTACCCATTCCTCCTAGACGGACCGAATACCCGCAACAGCAACCCCACTACCCCCCAGTTCCACAGCAGGAACAACCTACCATTCCTCCTAGAACGACTGAATACGCCAGAAAGCCAACCGGGTTTGCCCCTGCTCCAGTGGACACTCCCCAGCCGAGACAGGAGCAGCCCTCAGCGAGGCACGAGGTAGTTTCTTCCACGCAGCACGACACCGGACTGGGGATCGTGCCTGGAGCGAAGGTATATTCACTCGACGTGGCCAAATACGCTTCTGTAGACCTAGGAAACGGCTACAGCCTGCACACTGCGTGCGATGGGGAGGACAAAAAGCACAGGCTCAGGTTCAGGCTCCATACCCCGTACTCCGAGCAGGATGGCAAAACTTACCCGTTTTACGTTTCCCAGGCCAAGCGTTCCAAGACGTTCGATTTCGACTGGATGCCGGTAATAATCGACGTTGTCAAGTGCGGTACAACCAAAGTCGATGTAACCGTGTCGCAGCGCGAGGGGACTGTGAAGACGTATAAGCTGCCCGGCAGGAAGGGTCTCAAAAACCATGTTCTCGAGCTTTCGGCTGGCCTAATCGCTCTCGTCTATATGGCCGGCGTTCACACCGTTCCAGAAGTAAGGCAGACCATCGACGCGAGCGTACTGCCCCAGTTCCTGAAAAACTATCTCTTTGATGCCATCGTTCCATTGATCATGCTCGCAGGCACAATTTCGATGTATGTATCTTCCAAAATTTCGAGGCATGAGCCTCCCCAAACTGAGGTAAAAAGGTGAAAAATATGGATGGACAAAACGTTATCAGGCATAAAAAGGCCCCGATTAAAACGTACATAGTTACGACCGTAGCCGCAGCAGCCGCTGTATTTTCAATGTGGTTCATGAAAGGCTGCGGGAATGAGTCAGCCACGGTAATTGACAAGGCCAAAGCGCCGTGCGGATGTAACGAGACGCCCCGTGCAGATACCACCAGGGTTGCCGGCCCGAGGAGAGGTCCTTTCGGCTTGTGGAAGGGGCGTGATACGCTCCATATACTGCCTCTATGCGAGAAGAATACCACGAAGTGCCCTGACAGTAACGCCCACCGCGACAGCACCGGCGATTGCAAATGCGATAGTGGATATCACAAGGACCCGGCCAAGCTGCCGGACCTGAACTGTGTGAAGGACAAAAAAACCATCGCACCGATTAGCCACACCATTGTCATTCCACCCGCTCCACTGCCGTGCGACTGCCCACCCGGGCTCATAGAGATGCCACAAGCCAACGGTGTAAGGGAAAGCATAGAGAGTTCCATGCAAGTCGCTACCCTGAGGAAGGCCCTTGTCCACGATGATAAGGGCAGGGTGCCGGTCATACGTGTTGCGTTGCCTGTGGGTCCCAAGGGCGGAGTACAGGCTCCACCGAGATTCGAAGCTAACTGCCCGGACGGATGCGACACAACGATTGACCTGGCAACGGTGATACCAACGAGCGTTGTCGGCAGGGCGACTGAAGGCCCGGAAAACAACCAGCCGTGCACGGCCCGGTTCAAGGTTCCCCTCTACCCCTGACCTATGCCTCAAAAAAAGGTAAAAGATGAAAAATATGACTGAACCAAAGCAGAAAAAGGCCCCGATCAAAACATACGTGGCTACGACTGCAACCGTAGTAGCAGCCGTAGCTTCAATGTGGTTCATGAGAAGCTGCATGAACGAGCCGCCAATCATAATATTCGACAAGGCCAAAGCGCCGTGCGGCTGTAACGAGCGGCCCACCGCAGATACCATCAGGGTTGCCGGCCCCAAGAGCGGTCCTTTAGGATTCGGAAAGCCACGCGATACGTTCCATGTGGTGCCCAAATGCGAGCCGGTTACCACGAAGTGCCCTGACAGCAACGCCCACCGCGACAGCAGCGGCGATTGCAAATGCGATACCACTAAGGGATATCACAACGTGGCCACGCTGCCGGGCGACGTGAAGTGCGTGAAGAAACCAGAGCCCTGCCCTGACAAAAACGCCCACCGCACCCGCAACGGCGATTGCGGATGCAATCCTGGATATCACAACAAGGCCAAGGCCCCGGACCTGGAGTGCGTGAAGAACCCACCCCCGCCACCCCCGCCATGCGACTGCCCACCCGGCCTCATAGAGATGCCACTCGCCAACGGTGTAAGGGAAAGCATAGAGGGTTCCATGCCAGTCACTGCCATCAGGAAGGCCCTTGTCCACGATGATAAGACCAGGGTACCGGTCATACGCGTTTCGTTAGTTATAGGCTCAAACGGCGGCGTACAGGCTCCCCCTAAATTCGAAGCTAACTGCCCGGACGGATGCGACACAACGCTCAACCTGGAAACGGTGATACCGACGAACGTTGTCGGCAGACCGACCGAAGCCCCAGAAAATGGCCAGCCCTGCAAGTTGAAGTTCAAGGATCCCCTCTACCCCTGACTTCCCAGCGCCTGGCGTTGGCCGGAAATGCAGGCACCGCGCCGCCCTGAGCGTTTTTATTCTTTCTTTTCCCTTATATCCTGATGAAGTACGTCCTTTTCGACATAG
>CAYZNP010000048.1:0-5909 GCA_964479815.1 Microcaldota archaeon | reverse complement strand
CAGGGCGCCATGGCGCTCGCGCTGGCGGACCCGGAAGACCCTGACTCCAACGCCATATTCTATGCCGTCAAGCTCTACGACCAGATGCGCAGGGACGGCGAGAACATCGAGCTGGTCACGCTGACCGGCGACAAGTCGCTGGGCATGAAGGCGGACCGGAGCGTCAGCGCACAGCTGGACAAGGTGGTCACCGAGCTCAACCCGTCGTCCTGCGTGCTCGTGTCCGACGGCGCTTCTGACGAGGAGATACTCCCCATCATCAAGTCGAGGCTGAAGGTGGACTCGACGAAAATCGTATTCATCAAGCAGGCCAAGGAGCTGGAAAAGACCTATTTCGTCCTGCTCGAGAAGCTGCGCGACCCGTACTTCGCCAGGATAATCATCGGCATCCCGGCCATACTCATACTGCTGTTCTCCCTGTCCAGCTACGTGGGGTTCGGCTGGCAGCCGGTCGGCATAATAGTCGGCATCTACCTGCTCCTGCGCATCTTCGGCATAGACGAGCTCGCCATAGGGGTGATAAGGGACTTCAGGTTCTCGTTCGAGCGCACCAGCTGGATCGGCTATGTGGGCGCGGTCGCCATATTCGCCATATCCCTGTTCGTCGGCTACCAGACCACGGCGAACGGGATCGCACTCAGGCTGCCGCCCGACAAGCTCGTATCGCTCGTGGCCGGCAGCACCGTGTGGATAGTGCTCATCGGCCTGCTCATGATAATGGCCGGGAAGGCGATCGATGCTGTGATGGAGCGGAAGACCTATGCAGCGACCAAATACCTGCTATACTCGTCCGCGGCCGTGGTGACCACGGTCGTCATCCTCGTGGGAAGCATGTGGATAGCCAACATGAGCGAGCCCTACGTGGATTTCCCCACGTTCCTCCTGACAGTCGCCGCGTGCGTGGTGATGGGCTATCTCGCGACCTGGGCCGTGAACTGGTACCGCAAGGAGCTCCTCGTCGACATGAAAATCGAGGGGAAAGAAGCCATTTCCGAGCATGGAACCTATCTCGGCAGGATAGTCGGCGTGGATGCGAGGAAGGGCAGGCTGGTCATCCAGACCGTATTCGAAAAGAAGTTCAGCATGCCTGTGACGGCGGTCGTCTCCGTTGAGGACAACGTCGTTGTCAAATCCACCGACTGAGCAGGCAGCATTTAAGAACTTACACGCACACAGTATACAACATGAGGCTACAAAGAGCGGGAATGTGGCGGGGGGACACAGGTTCCCGGCCCCCACCTCTGATCTTCAAACCAAAGAAGCCGCTGGCTGAGCTGATGCTCAGGCCCGCGGCCCGGGCAGCCGTATGGCTGGCCGCCGCCCTGGCTCCCGCCGCCATCCACGCACAGACCGACAGCCTCGCTGCGGGCCAGACAGTTGCGGCAGCCGCACAAAAGCCGGATACATTGCGGCGTGACTCGCTGCTGGTTGATGCGGCAGAGCGGTACAGCAGGGAAAATGCAGATGCACGGCGGCGTGATTCGCTGCTGATTGAAGCGGCAAAACACTGCGCCATGGAAAAAACTGACAGCCTGCTGAAAGCCGGGGCAAACCCCAACGCAGCAGACAAAAACCTCTGGACACCGCTCATATGGATTGCCGGGCACGGAAACAGGAGGCCAGATTCCACTGCAACGCTCGGCACATGGAACGAATTGCGCGATACGTGCATCGCAATTGCCGCACTCCTCCTTGGCTCCGGGGCAGACCCCCGGATAGGTGACGACTTTGGCCTGAAGCCCCACATGTCCGCCCTGGGATACGGGGACACGATGATGGCTGAGCTTTTCCTGAAGCCTGAATACGGCGTGAACATCAACGATACGAATAATGTCGGCGAGAACGCCCTCATGTATGTGCCGGGGAACACAAGGGTGAGGCTCCAGCAGCAGCACGAAGCACTCGAATTCCTGCTGAAAAGAGGGGTGAATCCCAACAAGAGGAGCATAACCGGCATGACCGTTTCCATGCGCGTAGCCGCGATAAATGACAGCACGGCCTTCGATCTCTTAGCCAGATACGGTGCGTACATAGATGCGGTGAACGAGGAGGGCAAGACCGCGTTCATGCTGGCCAAGGAGGAAGGGCACACGGAACTGGCCGGGCACATCTGGCAGCTCATCAAACAGCTAAGATTCGCAGGCGCACAGGAAGGGTGCAGGGATGTGCCGATGGAGCAGGAGCAGGCCGTCAGCCGTTGAACTTCCTCATCTTGCGCAGCAGCTCTTTCTTGTTCTTCCCTTCGGCGAGCACATAGGAGAGGACCTCCGCGATGTCGTCCACCTGGATGATATTTATCTTCCCGGCCTTTTCCCTCGGGAGGTAGACGTCCTGGGCGTTCGCCCTTGGTATGAGCGCGGTCCGGATGCCGGCGTCTATGGCTGCCTCTATCTTCGCTGTTATGCCGCCCACGGGCAGCACGCGGCCGCGCACGTCCAAGGAGCCGGTCATTGCAATGTCCTGGCGCACTGGTATTGATGAGAGCGCGGAAATAACGGCGACCGCCGTCGAAATAGAGGCGCTGTCGCCCTCCACGCCCTCGTAGGTCTGGAGGAACTGGATGTGCAGATCGGTCCTCGTAATCTCCGTGCCTATGTATTTCTTGAAAATCGCGGAGACGTTGTCAACCGCCTCTTTTGCTATCGTTCCCAGCTTGCCGGTGGCGATGACGCGCCCTTCGCTCCTCGACGCTGCAGGGGTCGCCTCCGCGACTATCGGTAGGATGAGCCCGGCCCTGGAGTCGCCCAGCACCGCAAGGCCGTTGACGCGGCCTATGTCTTCTCCGCTGGTGACGAGCGTCTGGTATTCCTTCTTCATGTCTATTATCCTGGTGCCGAGCTGGCTCTCTATGGACCTTGAGACCTTCCTGCCCTCGAGGACCTCTGCGCGCGTGACCAGCTGTATGCCCCTGTCCCTGGCGACGTCGCCCGCGGCGCGGATGAGGCCGCCGAGCTCCCTCAGGTTGAGCGCGAACTTATGCCTCCGGCCGGACATGCGCCTGGCTTCCTCGACAATCTCGGCCACCGCGCCGGCGTCAAATGGCGGGGTCCGGCCGTCGCGCTTCACTTCCTGGGCGACGAAACGGACCAGTTTCTCCTCGTTCTCCGGCGTATCGTCCATGAAATCCTCAACGTAAATCTCGTAGCCGGCGCCGCGTATCCTGGAGCGGAGCGCCGGGTGGAGGTGGCCCATGTCAGGCAGGTTCCCTGACGCGACGAGCACGAAGTCCGTAGGGACAGGCTGCGTCTTGACCAGGGCACCGGAGCTCATCTCGCTCTGGCCGGTTATCGGGTATCTCTTCTCCTGCATGGCAGTGAGTATCTCCTGCTGCCAGTTGAGCTTCATGGACGCTATCTCGTCTATGAACAGCACGCCATTGCTCGCCTGGTGGATTGCGCCCGCCTCCACGCGCAGGTGCGCTGGCGTGCCGAGGCCGCCGCTCTGGAGCGGGTCGTGGCGTATGTCGCCGAGCAGCGAGCCGGCGCGCGAGCCGGTGGCGTCGATGAACGGCGCGGTCATGCGCTCGCTGTTGTCCACTATGAGCTTGGGGCTGCCGTCCTCGCGCGGCATCAGCCTGCGGCTGAGCCCCGAGGTGGCGTTGGACAGCACGTAGAGGAAGCCAAGGCCGAGCATGGTCGCTATGATGAACCATTTGACGTTGTCAGCGATCTGCGCGAACAGGCCCACGTAGAGCAGTATCACGCCGAGCGCGCCTATGACGAATAGGGATGGCATGCCTTTCTGCTCGGGCTCGGATTTCTGGAACGCGAGCCGCCTGCCGAAGCCATTGCGGATTTTCTTCGGAAGGTCGTTTTTCACCGCGGTCCTGAGCGTATCCAGCTCCTTGGGCGAGAAATACCTCGTCAGGCCGTTCTTCCTGAGGTATTCGTAGTCAGGGTAGGTCTTGACGACGCGGACCACGGGCTGGTTCTCGTTGTTCGGGTTGGGATAGACCAGCACGTCCTCCAGCGCCTCGGCCTGCATGAGCTCTGCCATGGCCTGGGCCATCATGCTCTTGCCAGTGCCCGGGGAGCCGATGAGCAGCACGTTGCGCTTCTGCTTCGCTGCCTTCCTGATGATTTCCACTGCCTTGTCCTGCCCGATTATCTGGTCGATGAGCCTCTCTGGGACAGGGACTTCGGCTGTACTCCTGTATTTCATGCCGAATTGATATTGCACGACGTGATATAAATTACTTTGCCCCGGCTAGGATACGACTTTCAGCCCGCTGAACGCGATGCGCGGGGCTACGAGCCCGCCGAGAACGCGCACTTCCTTTCCCATGGCCTCGATGTTCGCGAACATGTCGAACACGTTTCCGGCCAGCATGAAGCCGCGGACAGGCGTGCGCCTGCCCTTGTCCACCAGGAAGGCGACGCTCACGTCAAGGCCGAAATCGCCGGTGGTCGCATTCGCCGTGTGCGAGCCGTGCATGGAATGTATCTCCAGGTGCCGGCCCAGGTCAGAGAAGTCCTTCCGGTCGCCGGCGGATATCACGGTGTTTGACTGGCCGATGGCCGGCGGATGGTCATAGCCCTCCCTGCCGCACGCGCCAGACGCGTTCTCGCGCGCCAGCGCAGCGGTCTCCCGGTCGAACAGGAAGGAAGCGACCCTGCCGCGGTCCACCAGCGGGCGGCGGGCGGACGGGGTTCCCTCGTCGTCGAAAGGCCTGGCATCAGTGCCTTCGGCCAGCCCGTCGTCGCACATTGTGAATTTATCGAAAAATAATCTGGCGCCCTGCCTGAGCCTCGTGACCTTCCTGCGCTTCCAGTCCCCTGAGAACGAAGGGAGGAGGATGTCAAGGATGCTGTCAAGCGCTTCGAGCTCCAGGACCACGCTGTAACTGCCGCTCTCCGGCTTCGCCGCGTTCCACATGGCCTTAGCCATCTCCGCGGCCTTCATACCGGTTTCGCGGGGCGCTGATGGCGCAGGGGCGCGGTTCGAAGTGGCGTAGGCGAAACCGAAGGCCTCGCCGTGCATGCATTCGGCGTAGATGGAAAACTCCGTCTTGTCATAGGCACCGGAAAAGCCTTCAGTGTTTTCTATCCCCGCGTTGGAATTCACGCAGGACAGCATGACGCGGGATTTCCCCCCTTTTGATTCAGCTGCCTTCCGCGCCTCGTCCACGTAGCCGCGCAATTCGCCGTAATCCATGGCAGCGAGCTGCGGGTCGAAAATCGCAGGTTTTGCGGAGCTTTTTCCAGGGGCGAACGAGAAGCCGCTCCTGACCGAGAAGCGCGAGAGCCGCGCAGCCCGCTCAACCGTTTTTTCCACCTCATCGCCGCGCTGGCAGTATGCGAAGCCCAGTTTCCCGCCGTCCAGCGCGCGCACGCCATATCCAGCTGACGCGCCAGCCTCCTTCACCTTGAGCTCCCCGCCGCTGAACGTGAGGCTGGCGGACTCGGAACGCAGGTGGTAGATTTCGTGCGCGGGCATACGATTTTAATCCACGTGCTGGATTAAAAACCATGAGACTATTCGTCGCCGTCCCGGTGCCGAAGGAGCTGCGCGATGGGATAGCAGCGCTGGGGGATGAGCTCAGGCAGGACGGCATAGTGCCTGTGAAAGCGGAGAACATGCACCTGACGCTGAAGTTCATCGGCGATACAGATGAGCGGAAGCTGGCATCCCTGGAACAGGCGCTGCGCAACGTCACGTTCGCTGCGTTCGGCTGTGTGGCGAAGGGCGTGGGCGTTTTCCCCAGCGAGAGCTACATAAAGGTGGTCTGGGCAGGCGTCGAGAGCGGCGGCGCGCTCGAATCGCTCGCCAAGGACGTGCAGGGCGCGCTGCGCGGTTTCGGGGGCGACGAGCGGTTTTCCGCGCACATAACCATAGCGAGGGTGAAGAGGAAGGCGGACCTGGGCGGTTTCCTGGGGAAGCACAGGAACGACGATTTCGGCCAGTTCACC
>CAYZNP010000047.1:0-6022 GCA_964479815.1 Microcaldota archaeon | reverse complement strand
GGTACAAGGAATACATCAATGAGCTTGAGACCCTCGGCCTGATAACGACCACGCCAAGCGGCAAGGGCATCCGCGGCCAGACCACCCTGATAAAGATGGGGCCGAGCCCGCAGGGCATAATGGGGATAGTTAAGAAGAACCTGTTCGGCAGCTAGAGCCCCCTCAATTCCTCAACAAGCCGCACGACGTTTATTTTTCCGTATTTCTCCACGTGCACTATGCCGCGCGCTTCGAGCTTCTTCACTATGCGGTGCGCCTTCAACCGCGTCATGCCGGGCAGTTTAGCCATCTCGCTCTGGGTGGTCATCCCATCCTTCCCAGACATGAGCCGTACGACCTCGCGTTCGTCCGGGCCCAGGAATTTCATTATTATCTCGGTGTTGGTCTGCACGATTTTTTTCTCCTTCTCAAGCGTGGCGTTGAGAATGCTGTAGACCACGAGCCCAGAGCCAACGCCGAAAAATCCCATGACCACCATGAACTGTATGTGATAAACCAAGAAGGGCTGGAGTATGTCCGGCACCTGCTGGCCTCCTGAAGCGAGCGCATAAACGAAAACCAGTACCGTAATCAGGAATATGAAAACTGACACCACAACGAGTCCGAGAACGATTTTTCTGCGTATGTCCATGACGTAAGGAATGCGTGTTTCATTATTTAATATATAATGTTTCAGCGCTATGAAACATTACAAACGGGCTCAGGGCCTGTGATGGTGATTACTTGGAGGAGATAAAAATACAAAGGACGACCGCACTGCTGCTTGCAGGGCTTGTCTTGGTGGCACTGTTTGGCGCCTACACGGTTTTCAGCACCTCTGCCCAGGTGAAAGCAGGTGGCGGAGTTCCTGCCAACGTCCCTGCACCCTCGCCGCAGGCCGGCAAAGCCGGCGGATGCGGATGCGGTGGCGGCCCTATCGCTTCGGGAACCACGGGAAGCGGTTCTTCTGCGGCAGGCAATGCCACAGCAGCAGGAGGCAATGCAGAGGACATATACCTCCGTGCCTTGGACACGGGGGTCTATGATAAGCAGGAAATCACAGTCAAAAAAGGGATTCCGGTGAGGCTCCACTTCACCGCAGACCCTGACGCGGGTTGCGGCAGGCAGGTGGTCATCTACGGCCTGGACGTCAGGGCAGTGTCACAAAACGGAGAGGAAGACGTGGTTGAGTTCACCCCACAGGATGCAGGGACGTACGAGTACAGCTGCGGCATGCGCATGTGGGGGCCCGGAAAGCTCATAGTGACCCCCTAGAGACCCAAGATGGAGAGCCGAACCAAAAGGTGAGATTATGGAAAAACTGATAAGAGTGGAAGGAATGCACTGCAAATCATGCGAATTGCTGCTGGCGGACGTACTGAGTGAGGTGGAGGGCGTCCAAAAGGCCGTAGTAGACGCCAAGAAGGGGACCGTCCGCGTGAGCTGCGTGGATGAGAATGCCCTTGAAGCCGCCAGGGATGTCATAGAAAGACAGGGTCACCGGGTGATTGGCTGATGGAAGACGACAGCGTAGCGGCGCAGGCAGACCCCGTGCCTCCACAAGCTGCTGAGCCCTCAACAGCGAGGGAGCCTACGGTGAGAGAGTTCGAACTCAGGCTGAATGGCATGACCTGCGGCTCCTGCGAGAAGCTTATCGAAAGGATTGCTACAGACGAGGGGGCTTCGACAACGCGCGTAAATGCAAAGGAAGGCGTTGCAATCATCCGTTGCAGAGAAGATCGGCTCCAGGCGTTGAAAAGCCGGCTGGCGCAGAAAGGCTTCCCGGAAAGGAAAGCGGATGGCGCCAGAGGGAGCCCGGAAGGGGTAAAGCTGTATCTGCTCTCGCTCCTCGCAGGCGAGCCGCACGTGGAAGTCGAGTCAAATCTGATGAAATATGCTGTCGGCAGCCTCGTGGTGTTGCTCGCGTTTGGCGCCTTTGGATACGGATACCTGCTTAAGGCCTTCGGCAGCCCGGTCGCTGCTGTCTCGCTCTTCCTGCTCGCCGCCGGAGGCTCCGTGATGATCGTCTCCAGCTATTTCCACATGGCCTGCTATAGGAAGAACATGAGCTGCAGCAACGGCATGATGGTAGGGATGACCACCGGTATGATAGCCGGTTACCTTATCGGGGCGCTACTGGGCGCTACAAACGGCATGTTCGTCGGCTCCGTGGTAGGGCTGGCGTTCGGAGTTGGCATAGGCCTGGCGCTGGGTCGCCACTGCGGCATAATGGGGGCCATGGAAGGCATCATGGCAGGCCTCATGTCCGGCATAATGGGGGCAATGACCTCGATAATGCTCATAAACGACAATCTTCTGGCGATGCTTTATATTCTCGGAGGAATAAGCATAACTACGCTTGGAGGGCTCAGCTACATGATGCACCGTGAAGCAGGTCCGGCTCCTATGGCGGAGTTGGGCGCGAGGTTCGACAACTTCTTCATGGCCAGCTTAATCCTTAGCGCGCTGCTGCTTCTGACGATGATTTACGGCCCGAAGGGCCCGATTATCTTTATCAGGTGAAGCCATGGACAAACTGGCAATCCCAATAACCGGAATGGACTGCGCTTCCTGCGCCATGAACATCGAGCGCAGGCTGAAAAAGCTGAAGGGCGTGAAGAGCGCCAACGTCAATTATGCCACTGGCCGCGCCACGGTGGAATACGATGAAGCGCTGGTCGCGCCCGGCAATATGAAGGAAGCCATAGAGGACCTTGGCTATGGGGCCGACATACCCGAAGAGGCGCCGAAAAAGGGCAAGGGCAGGATGTACCTGCACGTTATCGGCATGGACTCGCTGCACTGCGCGAACATCGTCGACAAGGCGCTGAAGAAGGCGCACGGCGTTGACAAGTTCGAGCTTAATTTCGCCCTGGAGAAGGCGGTGATCGACTATAACCAGGGCAAGACCGATTTCGGCAGGATACGGAAAGCCATAATCGCCTCAGGCTACGATGCCGAGCTCATGGAGCTTGGCGAGGAGGTCGACAAGGAAAAACTGGCAAGGGAACGGGAGATGGCAGACCTGCGCTCGCGCCTCATATGGTCGGCCGTCCTGACGCTCCCGGTGCTCGTGCTCTCGCTTCCCGAAATGCTCAAGGGTATGGCCTCTCTCGCATACCCGCCCACCCTAGCCTCCGCCGCGCCCCTCCTTCAGTTCCTGCTTTCTACCCCGATACTTTACATAAACAGGGAATTCTTCATACGCGGCTTCCGCGGGCTCATAAGCAGGATGCCCGGCATGGACAGCCTGGTGGCGCTCGGAGTCGGCACCGCCTACGCCTACAGCGTGGCAGTCGGCTTCGGCATCGTAACAGGCAGCGTCTACTATGAGACCGCGGCGCTGCTTCTCACCTTCATCGTGCTGGGTAAATACCTCGAGGCGGTGGCGAAGGGCAGGACTTCGGAGGCCATAAAGCGGCTAATAGGGCTGCAGCCGAAGACCGCGCGCGTCGTGCGGAACGGCAAGGCGGCGGACATTCCCATCAAGGACGTCGTCGTCGGCGACATCATCATCGTAAGGCCGGGCGAGAAAATCCCCGTGGACGGCACGGTCCTTGACGGCGACAGCAGCGTGGACGAGTCCATGGTCACAGGAGAGAGCATTCCTGCGCACAAGAAGAAGGGCGACGTGGTCATAGGCGCCACCATGAACATGAACGGCTCGTTCAGGTTCAAGGCGACAAGGGTCGGCAGCGACACGATGCTCGCGCAGATAATAAAGATGGTCGAGGACGCGCAGGGCAGCAAGGCGCCAATCCAGAAGCTGGCGGACCTGGTTGCGGGCTTTTTCGTCGAGGCTGTAATCCTCCTCTCCATAATCGCATTCGCCTACTGGTATTTCATTTTCGGCCAGACGTTCGCCTTCGCGCTCACCGTGCTCGTCTCCACCCTGATAATCGCATGCCCGTGCGCCATGGGCCTGGCCACGCCTACTGCGGTCATGCTGGGCACGGGAAAAGGCGCAGAAAACGGCATACTGATAAAGAACGCCGAGGGCCTCGAGCTGCTGCATCAGGCATCCATCGTGGTGCTGGACAAGACAGGTACGATGACCACTGGCAAGGCAGTGGTCACCGATCTGGTGCCTTTCGGCATCAGCGAAACGGAGTTGCTCCGCATCGCCGCCTCGGCTGAGAACAATTCGGAGCACTACCTGGCGCAGGCCATGGTGAAAAAGGCAAAGGAAAGGAAGATCAAGCTGGCAGAACCATCGTCCTTCAATGCCGTTCCTGGCTATGGGATCACATCAACCGTCGGGAGGACGCGCGTACTCATAGGCAACCCTGCGCTAATGGAAAAGGAAGGGATATCCATTACGGCTGCCGCAGTGAAACGCATGCATCAGATGGAGATGGAAGGCAAGACCGCGGTCCTCGTTTCAATTGATGGCAAGGTCGCAGGGCTGGTGGCCATAGCGGACACGCTGAAAGAGCACTCCCGCGAGGCGATTGCGCGCCTGCGTGGCATGGGCTATGAGGTGGCCATGATAACCGGCGACAACGAGCGGACGGCAATGGCGGTGGCCAAGGAGGCTGGCATAGACCGCGTCCTGGCGCACGTGCTTCCCGAGGACAAGGCCAACGAGATAAAGCGGCTGCAGAAAAAAGGCGAAAAGGTCGTGTTCGTGGGCGACGGCATAAACGACGCGCCTGCGCTCGCACAGGCTGATGTTGGCATAGCCATAGGCGCGGGCACTGACGTGGCCATCGAAAGCGGCAGCATCGTGCTGGTGAAAAGCGACCTGCGCGGCATCGTCACCGCGATAGAGCTGAGCAGGTACACCATGAAGAAGATAAAGCAGAACCTGTTCTGGGCGTTCTTCTACAACTCGGTCGGCATCCCTGTCGCCATGGGCGTGCTCTACCCGTTCACCGGCTTCCTGCTGAGCCCTGTGATAGCAGGCGCTGCGATGGCATTCAGCTCCGTCAGCGTCGTCTCCAACAGCCTCCTCATGCGCGGCTGGAAGCCGAAGATATGAATCCCTATAAAAATCGTTGCCGCTATACCAGATTCTGCAACTTTTGTCAGGATTTCCATATCAGAGGGAGCAGATGGCAACACAGCTTGAGATGGCACGTAGCGGCAGATTGACACGTGAGATGCATAAAGTGGCGCTAAAAGAGCGCATAGCGCCCCAAATCCTCATCGAAGGCATATGCAACGGTTTCGTGGTCATATCGGCCAATGCGAAACACCGCAATCTCGAGCCGGTGGGCATCGGCTATCTGCTTCGCATGAAAGTGAATGCGAATCTCGGCACTTCACCGGTGAAATCCAGCCTGAAGGCCGAGCTGAAGAAGCTGGGCCTAGCAGTCAGGGCAGGTGCGGACACGGTCATGGACCTCAGCCTCGGCGGCGACCTTGACGCCATACGAAAGGCCATGGTAGGGCATTCCACAGTGCCAGTCGGAAGTGTGCCAATCTACCAGGCGCTGGTCGAGTGCGGGGACCCGGCCTCCCTCTCCCTTGCAGGCTACCTGAAAGTCTTTGAGAAGCATGCGAAAGACGGCATAGATTTCGCCACCGTGCACGCAGGCGTGACAAAAGAGGCCATTCCGCTGCTTGGCAGCCGGTTAATGCCGACTGTGAGCCGTGGCGGCACGTTCCTAGTGGAATGGATGAGGAAGCACGACCGGCAGTCATTCCTCTACGATGGTTTTGACGAAATACTCGACATAGCCGGGGAATACGACGTGACCATCAGCTTGGGCGATGGCTTGCGGCCCGGCTGCATAGCCGACGCGACCGACAGAGCCCAGCTCCATGAGCTGCGCGTCCTCGGCCGGCTGGCAGAGCGGAGCCGGGAGAAGGGCGTGCAGGTGATGATTGAGGGCCCAGGCCATATCCCGCTCAACGAGGTGGAACAGAACGTGAAGCTGGCGAAGCGGCTATGTAGCGGCGCGCCGCTATACGTGCTCGGTCCCCTGCCCACGGATGCGGCTGCAGGCCGCGACCACATCGCGGCCGCCATAGGCGGCGCACTCGCAGGCATGCACGGCGCAGATTTCCTCTGTTATGTGACGCCCAGCGAGCACATCGG
>CAYZNP010000046.1:0-6025 GCA_964479815.1 Microcaldota archaeon | reverse complement strand
GTAGCCGATGTCAAAAAGCGCTATTCCTGCGAAATAGTCCCAGCGCCCGAAAACCAGCATGCACAGCGCACCTGCTGGAAGGAACGGCCTGTATTCGACGAGAGGCCTGAGCCATCCGATGTAATCCGCCTCGTCGAGGAACGCCAGCAGCAGGAAGAAGGCGAACAGCGCAGCATCGATGGGCGGGAAGCCGAAGAGCACCATGGCTATCGCCGAGGTTATGAAGCCTATGTGGTGGGCGGTCGTGTCGACTTTTCTCGCGAAGACCTGGGCCACGAGGGCGGCCAGGAAGAGGACTGAGAAGGTGGAGGCGCCGATGATGTAGCCGATGAGGATGCCGTAGATGATGGCGATAACGTATTTGGAAGGGCTTTTGCTCTTCCTGTCATCGTCCAGCCAGTCAACCCATTTGACAAGGAAGCCGGCCATGAAAGCGAGCAGGAAGGGCAGCATCGTGGTGTCCATGTCATTTCCTCAGGAACGGCGCCATGAGCAGCGGGAAGACTATTGTAGCGTCCGCGTCGATGGTAACATGGCTGGCCTTCTCCTTTATCTTGCCCCATGAAATGCCCTCGTTGGTCCTCGCTCCGCTCAGCGAGCCGTCCCAGGGGGATGAGGTGGTTACGTAGACGGCGTAGTCGAAGCCGCCGCGGAGGAGGTTGACTCCCATGGCGTGGTGCTTGGATATGCCGCCGCCGAGGACTATGCCGCCGGTATTCTCTGCATTGAGCGCCAGCTGCGCCAGTTCGTTCATGTCCTTGGTGACGTCTATGCCGAAATCCTTCCTCTTCTGCCTGAAGAAATACGTCTGCAGGCCTATGGCCGAGTCTGTTATGCCAGGGCAGAAGACAGGAATCCTGTTTTTCGTGCACCAGTGGAGGAACGAGTCGTCGCCTGTCTTTTCCCCTATCTTGCGGGCGATCTGCGATGGCGAAACCAATCTGGCCTGCAGGTAGAGCTCCTCGTAAGTTTCTTGCATGAACTTTTCCAGGTATCCGTAGCATTCGTTCGGCACGAGTATGTTGCCGAGGCGGTTGATGCCTTTTTTGTGGAGCTCGGCATCGTCCATCGTGAAACCTCCTAGCTCGTATTTTTTCGCGGATTTTATCAGGTCGTGGTCAAGGCTTCCGCCCGCGGTGATGACCGCATCGACGAATTTCCGCCTGCACAGCTCTGCGATGATGCCGCGGAGGCCTGACGCGACCAGGTTGGACGTGAAGGTCAGGAAAACGGTCGCTTTTTTCTTCTTCATCTCGCGGATTATTGCTATTCCGCGCGCCAGGTTGGTCGCCTGGAAGCCGCAGTTGGAAAACGCGCGTTCAGCATCCATGGCTGCAATGGCATCTATACCAATGTCTTCAATGGGCATCCAGATCACTTTTTCTTCTCCATGCGCTCGAGAACCGCCTTCACTATGAGCGGCCAGGCGATTGTTGCATCGTCGAAAACTTCCGCATACATGCCGCCCTCGCTCTTAGGCACGATTTTCCCCCAGCTGACTCCCTCGGAGTACGTGCAGCCGGACATCCCGCCCCAGTGGACCGGCTCCGGGCAGATCCTCACCGCGTAGTTGTAGCGCTTGAAGTCCCCGCCATGGCCGATGCGGCTGTTTATCAGGTCGAGGTAGCAGGCTGACTGCTGCGCCCAGTTGCGCGGCACGCCGCCGCCGATGGTGAATATGCCGATTTTCTTCGCTGCACCTATGTGGCCTACGAAATCATCCAAATCAAGGAAAGGGTTGAATGCGAGCTGCGGCCTGCCTGCCTCCTTCCTCCTGATGTTGTGCAATGCCATGTCAAGGCCGATCTCGCTGTCAGTGAATGCAGGCACGTAAACGGGAACGTTCCGTTCGCAGGCTGACCTCAGCACGCCTCTGCCTTTCATCTTCTTCACCAGGTATTCGCCCAGCATGCGGTTTATCCTGTGGCTGCAGAGGACCTCGTCATCCACTTTTCCCAGCACCTCGTCCACTATCTGTTCCACGTCGTCAAGGTTCTTCTCCAATTCGAGCGTGTCGTAGACGCGGTCGTAGCCCTTCTCGTAGAGCTCCTCATCCTGCATGTCCCAGTCGAACTTGAAGTGGCGCATGCCGACGGATTCCACGAAGCCGTGCGCCATGAGCGCCCCGGTGCTTATGATGGCATCGACCATGCCGTTGTCAATCATGTCGCATATCACAAGGCCCATCTTTGCCACTGTCATGGCGCCGGAAAGAGTGAGCACCTTGCAGCAGCCCTTGTCCCTTACCATCGCCTCGAGCACATCTGCCGCCTCGCCCACGTTGCGGGCGCCGAAGGCGCACCTGCCCATGCCGCGCACAAGGTCGTCGGCGCTCTTCACCTTCGACAGGTCAAGCGCCTCCAGGGGCTGGAGCCTGTCCGAGAAACCGGTTGCAAGCTTGCCGTGCTTCCTTTTGTTTTCCTCCATAAGAACCACTATCTCTTTTTTCCGTACAGCTTTTCGCAGCTCTCCGCCAGCCTGTTCGCCAGGTCAGAGGCCGAGAAATTATATCCGTAGGACTTCTTCAGCATGTTGCCGGCATGGCCGTTTATCCTCGCACCTGCGACTGCAGCGGTGAATGGGTCATTCTTGCAGGCGAGCGCGGCCACAAGCCCGGAAAGGACGTCTCCTGTCCCGCCTTTTGTCATCCCCTGGTTGTGCATCCTGTTTATCACGACGCGCTTCCCGTCGCTTATTATGTCTTCAGGACCTTTTTTTAAGATGATACATCTATTCTTCGCGGCCATGGCCCTGACGTTGTTCCGTGTTCCGCGCGTTCCGAACAGCATGCGGAATTCGCCTTCGTGCGGCGTGAGGATGGCGCCGGGGGGTATTTTTCCCTTTATGCGCTTGAGGCCGTCACCATCAACTACGAGTTTTTTCGCCTTCTTGAGCGGCAGCAGCCCGAACCGCGCCTTGCCAAGCCCGACACCGAACAGGACGCAGTCCATTTTCTCAAGGTTGCCCAGGCCGCGGACGGCGATTACCTCTGGCACGCGCTTCACCGCACCCATAAGGTGCTGGTCCTTGTCGCCGGGATAGAAATAGACCAGGTCGACGAAGCGCCGTGCGGCCAGCACAGCAAGCACCGGCGCGCCGTGGTACTGCCTGCTACCGCCTATGATGAGCAATCTGCCATTCCCGCCCTTATGCGAGCGCTTCTTCGGCACGAACAGTTTTTCCATTGCGCACGCCCTTAGAGGTGCTTCCGGATGACCGCGTTCAGCTTCTCGGCTTCCTTCGCGGCAGCATCCGCAGGCCTGCCGCCCTGTTTTTCGTGAGCATAGGCGATTGATGAGGATGCGTTTATCCTGTGGATATTCGGGTTGCCCTTTATCGCCTTCATGACGGCCTCCAGATCGCCGCCCTGCGCCCCGACGCCCGGGATAAGGAAGGGGACACTGCTTTTGGTGCTTTTCGCCAGTTTCGCGATTGCAGTGCTTGTGGCACCGACGACAAGGCCGCACTTCCATTTCGCAGCCTTCTCTGCTACGGCCTCGTAAAGGCATTTCTTGCCGCACTTCAGCTCCTGGAAATCCTTCGCGCCCTCGTTGGACGTCCTGCAGAGCGCATAGGCGAGCTTTCCCTCGCGGACGAACGGAGCCACTGAGTCGTAGCCCATGTACGGGCTTATGGTGACCGCGTCAGCGCCCCAGAAATCGTATGCCTCGCGGGCGTATGCCTCGCTGGACTTGCCTATGTCCCCGCGCTTGCCGTCGAGTATTATTGGTATTTTGTTCCTGTAATGCTGCATCACGTCTTCCAGCGCATAAAGGCCGTCAAACCCATACTGAGCGAAATAAGCATAGTTCGGCTTGAGCGCGGCAATTGCGTTTTCGTCGAGCAGTTTCTCTATTATTGCGTGGAAGAATGGGGCTATCTTGTTTTCGCCCGTGACAGCGTGGTTCATCCTCACCAGGTCAGGGTCTACGCCGAAGCAGAGTATTGTCCTGCTCGCTTCGGCGGTTTTCGCCAGCCTCTCGCGCATGTCCATGGATAGTGCTGGCGCGGCGAAATTTAAATTGGTTGTTATTCCTGCCTGGCCTTGACCTTTTCGATGATTCTGTCCACGCGTTCAGTCTGCTCCTTGACGAAGAGTATCTTGGACAGGTAGTAGAAGAAGACGACCGGCAGGAGCAGGAGCGCGCGGATTGCTATGTCGTTCTGGATTACCATCAGTGCGATGGAGAAGAACATGGCGAGGGCGGCAAGGAACTGCGCCTTGAAGACGACCGCCTTGATGTCGGAAAACAGAGATGTCATCGGATGCCACCTTAAAGAAAAATGCCGCAGGCCGGATTTGAACCAGCGACCCCACCGTTTCTGCGTCTTTGTATCGGCGCCTCAAACGGGCTTCATGCCCATTGAGAGTCTTCAGCTTCACAGAACCCCTGGCCAAATAACTTCCAGAAGGCCCAGGTGTGCTCTCCCACTGAGCTACTGCGGCTTAAAGCAATCTTCTCTTGGATGGTAACATTCTAAAATGGCACATCAGGCCCGTATTCGGCAGAGATTTTCGCCGGGATTTGTATCCACAATTGCACGCGTTACATGCATTTAAAAATAATTCCTCCCACAATCAGCCATATGCAACCCGGATCTGAATTGAAATGCGCGTCTTCTCCAGTGCCCAGCTTGCCAGCGGTCGTGCCGGTATTGGCCTAACCAGCCACCCACACCATAATCCCCGGACTTTGAAAAAAAATCTCTCTTGAGTTTTTGCTATCGCTGACAAAAAATGAGGTGATGTTCATGAATGGAAAAAACGGAAAGATGGTTGTGTTCGCCGACAGGGAGATAAAGAAGTATGGGAGCCACGGGATAGCGAAGGTAGTGCTCGGCCAAAGGAACGACATGCTGCCCGGCACGTATTTCGTCAATCTCGCCCCGCTACTGGAGCAGGGCAGCGTGCAAAGGCTATGGGTAAGCGGGAGGAGAGGTGATGTTGCATTCTGCGCTTCCTCAGGGAAGCAGGAGGCAGGCAGCGGCATCCGGAAGCGCGTGGACATACCGGACGGCAAGGCGCTTGAGCCTCTTGTAGAGATAACGTACATGTCCAAGCATAGCGGGGACGACAGCGGGTTTGATATAAGGGCGCGTTGCACCAGCGGGGAGGCAGCCATCAGCCTCATAATGCCGACAGAAGCTGCAGTAGCCGCGGGTATTTAGTGAAACCGGCGCCCTCGTTGATGTGGCCAGCGCCGTGCTCCACGATTAGTTCTGCACCAAGCAGCTTCGCGATGCGCTCGCCTTCTGCCAGCGGGATGTAGGGGTCGTTGTCAGAATTGATGATGACGAACTTGCCGGCCTTGTTCTTTATTTTCTTCCAGTCGAACGGCTTGTCAACGAAGCTGCGTATTTCAGCGATGCCCAAATCCTTGGCGAAGCAGGCGACGAGTACGACTGCCTTCACTTTCTCGCCTTCTTTCATGCCACCCAGCAGCTGCAGTATCGCAGGGCAGCCAAGGCTGTGGCCGATCAGTACCCATTCGTCGTGAGGACTGAATTTCGGCACGCTGCGCCTCGCCTCAGCGAGCCATGGGCCGAGTTGTGGATTGTTGGTGTCAGGGAATACGGGCGCGAGCACTTCGACGCCTTTTCGCCTCAGCTCGTCTGCCAGCCATCCGCGCCAGCATCCTCTGGAATCTCCGCCCCAGCAGTGGAAGATGAATGCTTTCATGGGATTCACAACAACTTCAATTTCCCGAAAATGGCGTCCAGTTCGCGTTCGTCCCACGGTCCCGCGGCGAAGCAGGTCAGTGTGCCAGGCTCGAGCTGGGTATGGCCTGCATCGCGGATCAGTTCACATGGGATGCCTGCTGCCTTTGCCTTGTTGTAGCATTCGAGGAGCTCGCTCTCGCCGTTCACCTTGAGGACCACCTTCATCTGCCCCTCGTTCTCCCAGGCTTTGACGACTTCAGGATGCGAACGCATGACGCTCTTGTACGCGCCGAGCGAGGCGTGGCTGCTTTGCGCTGAGAGTTTGCCCTTGCCCATGCCCAGGTCGGCACGGACGACTATGGTC
>CAYZNP010000045.1:0-6185 GCA_964479815.1 Microcaldota archaeon | reverse complement strand
AACCGCTCCACAGCGGCATCGGCGATATATATACGGTTATAACTAATATAACGACATGAATAACCCTCCTGACTCACAGGCCTATGAATCATTGAACAAGGCGTGGAAATCGACCTGCAGGGTGGTCCTCGGCGACGAGATAGGCGGTCTGGAGAGGTACGGGCCGTGGCTCAGCGAGCATATGGCCCCCATGCTGCAGAAGAAATCAGCGCTTTCCGGGAAGGACGTGTGCTGTGCCATGCCGGACTACGCCGCCAGTGCGAGGTTCCTCTCGCTGGAAGAGATAGATTTCGGGCAGAAGTTCGAGCCGCTGAACATAAATGAGATAAAGGACATCGATTCCATCGCCGAGGCGCTCGGCGAACGGTTCACCTACTGCGGCAACGTGGTGCTTGGCAATTCCAGCAACGTGGAACGCAGCTCCAACGTGCAGAATTCATTCCATGTGCTCAATTCGAACTTTATCTACGACTGCGAGCACATAGCCTACAGTTCTTATTGCCGCGGAAGCAAATACCTTTTCGCGACGATAAGCGACTATCAGTGCTCCTCTATCATACGGTCTTATGAGACGTTCCAGCAGTCCCGTTGCCTGGAGGCGTGGAACTGCTACAATTCCAGCGACTGCTACTTCAGCTCCTTCGTGGAGGGCTCCCACGACGCCATGTTCTCCATCAGCCTCAGGAACAAGCACAACATCATAGGCAACCTTGAGCTTCCGAAGGAGAAATACCTCGCGCTCAAGGCGAAGCTGCTCGGGGAGATAAGGGAGGAGCTGGAGCGCAACGGCCGGCTTCCTTCCTTTATGGACATCGCAGAATCAAGTGCACCTCCGGAGCCCGTCGCAGGCATGGAGAAGCTGGAGATACGAAACCGGAGCGATGATGACGGTGATATCGCGCCCATAGAGGAGGCGTTTGGGAAAACCACCGGCCTGCTGTTCGGGAGGCGATTGCAGGATTTCCGCTCATATGAAAAATGGCTTACCAGGCACGTGCCCGGGGTGGAAACTGGCAAATCCGCGGTAAGCGGCAAAAGAGTGTATATCGGCGACGTCTTGCCCTGCAATCTGACCCCGAGGGATCGGCTTGTGACAGAGGGCGAGTGCTGGGAGGTCGGCAGCCGCACCAGGCTTGAGCCGTCGGATATAGAATCGTTTGAAAAATTGAAGGCGGCAATCGGGCGCATAGCATACTTCACCCCCGAGGGGCACTTGGGGGAATGCAGAAACATAATGATGGTGCCGCTACTGAACACATCGCAGAACTGCTACCATTGCCCCATAACATCGTTCAACGAGTACACCGCTTATTCATATTGGCCCAGGAACTCGAAGTATATGTTCGGCTCAGCGCTGGCGTTCCTTTCCAGTTTCTGCGTGAATGCCTACTATTCTGTCAATCTCTCGCGTGCTTTCGAGGCCGATGGCTGCAACAACTGCTCAGACGTGTATTTCGCGCACAACTGCGAGAACGTGCGGGACAGCATGTTCTGCTTCAACGCCAAGAACCTCCATTCGGCCATAGGCAACAGCCCGCTGCCGCCGGAGCAGTACAGGAAGGTGAAGGGAGCGCTACTTGCCCAGATGGCCGACGAGCTGGAGCGGAATAAGGAGCTGAATTGGGATATATACACCATCGGCGCGCAACAGCCCAGGAAGCGGCTGAGATGGAGGGACGTGGCATGACATCCCAGCAGGTTTACGACGCGCTCAACAACGCATGGAAGTCCACGACGGAGGTGCTTTTCTGCAGCCCCATGGGCGAGCTCAGCGAATACGAACCGTATCTGAAGGGCGCGGCCATAGGCCAGACCGTGGAATCCTGCTTCTCAGGCAGGAAGCTGTGGGTGGCGTCCGAGCAGTATGACCGGAAGGCGAGATTCTTTGACTACGAGGCCGAGCAGGCCGACTTTGGCAGTATAAACTCGCAGCCGCTGGACATCAACGAGATAAAAGACATCGATTCCATAAGGGAGGCGTTGAAAGAGCGGTTAATCTACAGCGGCAACAAGGCGCTTGGCAATTCACGCAACGTAGAGCATTCCGATGTGGTGGTGGACAGCAACTGCATCCTGAACTCCTCAATCATCGTGGGCAGCGAATACGTCGCCTATTCCTACCTGATGCGCGAGAACAAGTATACCTTCGGCTCGACCTCCAGCGGCCAATCGTCGCACATCGTCCGGTGCTTCTACAACAACACTCTCAACCGCTGCTTTGAATGCAGCGCCTGCATCGGCTCCTCGGACTGCTACCTCTCCTATAATCTCCTGAACTGCACCGACTGCCTTTTCACCTTCAACCTCCGTGCGAAAAGGCACATGGTGGGCAATGTCCAGCTCGGCCGGGACGAATACGCCGCGCTCAAGGCCAACCTGGTGGACGAGATGGCCGTGGAACTCGGGGAAAAAAAGCGGCTTGGGTTCTCGATAATGGACACCTTCGACGTGCGGTGATGTGGGTGATGGACGGCATGATTGAACTGGAGGATGCGTTCACGAAGACAGCGAAACTACTGCTCGGTACCGAACTCCGCGGGCTTGACAGCTATGGGGAATGGCTCGGGAGGCACGTCCCTCTCCCGCACATGGCGAAATCAGCGCTGAGCGGGAAGGACGTGTGGGCACCACCGTCCCTGAACTACCTCAAGAAGGAGTTCAACCCGTCCAGGATAATCTCCATGGACGAGATGGAACAGGTCAGCTCTTCGCCATTCGCACCGGCAGACCTGAAGAACGCCGGCGTGTCAGACATGCTGGCGAAGTTCATCAGGCCTGTGGCGTTCCACTGCGGCAATTTCAGGTACCAGACCCACGAAAACGTTGAGAAGGCCAGCGGCGCCGGCGGCGGCAGGAACCTGTACTACTGCGAGGACGTCTATCTGGACGTTAAAAACGTAGCTTATGCGAACTACACTCTATTAAGCGAGAACATGTTCGGCTGCCATGGCGTTTCCCATTCCTCGTTCTGCATCCACGCCTACAATTCCATCGCGGTGAACCGCTGTTTCGAGGTGGACGGCTGCTCGAATTCCCGCGACCTGCTGTTCTGCCACGATTCCGAAGGGATGAGCGACTGCATGTTCTGCTTCAACTCCAAGAACCTGAGGTTCGCAATCGGCAACGTGTCCATGCCGCCTGAGAAATACCGGCAGATTAAATCCCTGGTCCTTGCCGGCATCGGCAACGAACTGAAAAGGACGAAGGATTTGAAGTGGGACATTTACAACATCGGGTGCACGAAATGACCTCCGAGCAGCTTTATGACGTTCTAGACAAGGCATGGAAGAGCACCTGCAGGGTGGTGCTCGGCGGCGAGGTCGGCGAGCTGAAGGACTATGAGGGATGGCTGGGGGAGTACCTGCCACCCGTTGGTAAACGCAAGTCGCACGTTTCAGGCAGGGATGTCACGCTCGCGAACCCGGACTATCCGGATGGCGCGAGATTCGTCTCCATGGAAGAGATAGGCGAGAGAAAAGCCGACCCGTTAAGCATCAACGACATAAAGGACATCGACTCCATCGTGCGGGCAGTGTCAGAGCAATGGGAATACACAGGCAACAGGGTGCAGGGCAATTCCAGCGGAGTGGAATCGTCGGACATCGTCGTTGACTCCCAGTCGGTCTCTGGCTCCACTGATGTCGGCCAGTCGCAATACGTCTTTTCGTCGTTCATGGTCAGGAGCAATTCCAAATACGTGTTCGGCTCGGGCTGGTGCGGGAAAACGCAGTTTGCCATAAGGCACGTGGGAGGGTTCAACAACACCAGGATCCTGGAAAGCTCGGTCGTGACCGAGAGCAGCGACATATTCTTCTCCCATAACATGGTTGGCTGCATGGATACGATGTTTTCGTTCTCCCAGAGGAACAGGAGGCACTGCATAGGCAACCTGGAGCTTCCGAAGGAGAAATACGCATCGCTGAAGTCCAAGCTCCTGGCCGAGATAAGGGAAGAGATGGAACGGAAGAAGCGCTTCCCGTCGCTCATGGACATGGTAAGGAGCAGGCCGCCACAGGGGGCTGGCGGAGGGCTTTCCCTGCCTCCGAGGGACGAGAAAACCAGCATGGAACCCATAGAGAAGGCGTTCTCGTCGGCTTTCAGGGTGATATTCGGCCGCGAGCCGGGAAAGCTGGAAAAATACGAAGACTGGCTGATGACGAACATACCGCCCATCGCTGAGATAACCTCGCCGTTCGGGCACAACACGTTCCTGCCGGACGACAGGTCGTTCTCGTGCCTCTCGAAGTTCCCCAGGGACAGGACGGTGTCGTTCTACGAGGCCATGGAGCTCGGCAAAAGGAAGCTGGATGAAGGCAGCATCGGCTCCCTTGGAAGGATACGCGACGGGCTGCAGGACATCGCATTCTTCAGTGCGGAACTGGCCGAAGGCGAAAACAGCAACAACATCAGGTCCCCGGTCATCCACCACGGTTCGCACACCTACAGGGTATACGATGCGACATATTCGGAATACGCTGCCCTGGGCTCCATGAGCCTGAACTCGAAGTATACGTTCGGCTGCTACCGCGTCGTTGAATCCGAGTTCTGCATCAAGTGCTACAACTCGCTGCGCCTTAGCAGGTGCTTCGAGGTGGACACCTCGTCCAACTGCCTGGACTCGATGTTCTGCCATAACTCAGAGGCCCTGTCGGACTGCGTGTTCTGCTTCAACGCCAAGGGCAAGCGGCATGCCGTGGGCAATGCCGAGCTGGAGCTGGGCAAATACCGGGCCATAAGAAGCGCACTGGTCGGGCAGATGGCGGATGAGTTAGAAGGCAAAAAGGGCCTGCATCTGGATATCTTCAGCATGGGTGCCGAGAAATAGTTGCCCGCTCCGCAAGGCTACCATCAGCCTTTCTTGCTGCTTTTCGGCTTTTTGGCTGATGGAGAAACGCCAGGTGAAGGGGGCTGGGCTGTTCCGTTTTTGGCTGTCACCAGCTTGGCCTTCTCGAGCTGGTAGATTGCCTCGGGGGTTTCCCTGAGGAGGGCGTTCTCCTCCATGGGCCCAGGCAGTTCAGGCTTCTCCTGCTTCGCCTTATCACCATCGTTCTGCTGCTCATCGCCGTCCTGCTGCGCACCCGCTTCCCGGTCCCCTTCCCTTACGCCGGCTTGCGGGTTTCCGGGCTGCGTTCCATTGTAGTAAAGGCCCCGGGCAGCAGGAGGGAACTCTGTGGGGTTGGGAGGCACAGGAGCCCGGGCCTGGGGGTACGAGGCTGGACTGGATTGGCTGCCTGCCGGCTGGTAGGGCGGAGCAACGCCGTCCCTGAGCCCCCATTTGGCAGCATCGACTATCCTGACCTTCATGGGGAGGAGGTATTTGTTGCCGTCGAATAGGCGCACTATGCACTCACGCTGGTGGAGCCTCACGAACATCTCCTTCTTGGACTCCTCCAGTTCCGTCGTCGCCCTGTGCTTCTTGAAGTATTCCTCGACCTTTATCTCCATGATGGAACTGAGCATGGTCGCGTCCTGCCTGTTTACCTTGAAGCAGATGATGTTGCGTGAATTGGACACGATGGCGTCCAGCACCTCCTTACTGAGCTGGCCGAGATACTGGCAGGAGAGCCATGCGAAGAGGTTGAATTTCCTCGTCTCGGCGAGGATGTCCTTGGTGACCCTCGTCTCCACGCGCGGGAACTCGTCCACCACCAGTATCGTGGGCTTTTCCTGCAGCTTGCCGGTTATGGCCATTATGTACATCTGATTTATCACCGCGCCGGCTAGGAAGCTTATCATGCGCCTTCCGAAGAAGTGCGGGTCGAACGAGATTATGGTGAGCCGGTTCTTACTGAGCAGCGTCTGCAGATTCTCCTGCTTCTTCTCCTTGCCGAGGTAGAGCTGGTACTCTCCTATGAAGTTCAGTATGGGCAGGATGGCATCGTTGAAGTGGTGCATGTGTATGTCGTTGTATTCCTCGTCGAAGAACCGCTTCACCTCGTCGTTGTCGCACATGCCGACGTACTCGGCCTTGACGGACGGGTCCGTCAGGAGCAGGCTTATGTTGCCGAGGCTCAGCTTGCCTAGGGATGAGAGCAGATGGACGGTGTAGAACAGCACCCTCTCCGAGTATTTGTTCTCCTGGCCGACGGATGACGCCAGCAGCTGGGACACCAGTTGCGTCAGCATGGGCGTGCGGTCGTTTCCCACGTCCAGGGGCTCGACGTAATTGTCAACGAAGTTCACGA
>CAYZNP010000044.1:3426-6212 GCA_964479815.1 Microcaldota archaeon | reverse complement strand
GCGATTTGATTTCATGGACCTGCCTAACATATACCTGGGGAACTACCGGTTGCTAGTCATACCCCCCCTCCTGCTCATAGCGCTGTCCCTCCTTTTCATACCAAACATAAAGCCCGGCGTTGACTTCCGGGGCGGAACCCTGGTATCGCTTTCCCTCAACAAGAGCGTGGATGCATCAGACCTGCAGGCTAAGCTCATGCAGGAAGGGCTCGAAGCGAAGGTGCAGGTTTTCCAGACGCCCACGGGATACACGGCTGAAATCGAGGTTCCGCAGAGCCCGGACCTCGTCAAGGCAGAGGAGCTCAAGGTAAATTTCACCACCCTCATGGCAGAGGTCTCCAGGCTGGAGGTGCTTTCCTACCAGAACCAGAGCTACGAGGCCAACTACACAGCCAAGAAAGCTGAGCTAGACGCGCTCGCGGACCAGATGTTCGCGCTGGCGAAGACCGACCGCTCTCAGCTAAACCTGACCGGCCTGAACGACCTAGAGCGGCAGGTATCCGAATCACATTCCAAGGTGTATGCACTATACCAGGAGTCCATATCCAAGCCCATAGACAAATACGTCACATATCAGTCCATATCCGTGCAGACCGTCAGCCCGGTCCTGTCCACGCACTTCATAGAGAAGGTGCTGAACGTGGTGCTGTTCTCGGCAATCCTGAGCGTGATACTCGTCTTCCTGTTCTTCAGGACTATTGTCCCGAGCATAGCCGTCCTCACAGGCGCGCTGTC
Organism: Microcaldota archaeon; assembly: GCA_964479815.1. GTDB lineage: Archaea > Micrarchaeota > Micrarchaeia > Anstonellales > Bilamarchaeaceae > Bilamarchaeum. Next base: position 5,477 of record CAYZNP010000044.1, on the reverse strand, counting down.
GGACGTGGCCATAGCGATGGGTGCCATGGGCCTTTTCGGCATACCATTCACGCTCCAGTCCTTCGCGGCCCTGCTTATGCTCATCGGCTTCTCGCTCGACACCGACATCCTGCTGACCACCCGGATGCTGAAGCGTAAAGGCGACCTGCGCGAGAACGCATACGGAGCCATGAAGACCGGCCTGACCATGAGCGTCATGGCCATAGTGGCGTTCTCGGCCCTTTTCGCGCTTTCTGTGCTGATGCACATCCCGACCTACTATGAGATATCCGCGGTGGCCCTGGCAGGGCTCGTTGGCGACATGTTCGCCACCTGGGGCATCAACGGCGTCATGATACTCTGGTACGCCGAAAGAAGGAGGGCGGCCTGATGGACTTCTACACCGACAGGAAATTCCAGTTCCTCGCGCTCATGTTCGTCCTTTTCGCAGGATGCCTGCTCATCTACCCCATTTTCGCAGGCCTGCTGCTCATAGCCGCGCTCATATTCTTCGGCGCCTTCTCGCTCACGTGGAAGGAATCACACATAAAGCTCACAGGCATGGCCGTCCTGGTGCTGCTCGCGCTGCTCAACATATCGGTCAACCACATGAAGTTCGGCATCGACTTCGTCGGCGGCACGCGCATACCGGTCATACTCGCGCACGATGTAGACCAGGCCACCATGGACGAGCTCGTGCAGACCGTAAAGACCCGGGCGAGCGTGCTCGGCCTCAGCGAGACCAAGGTTGTCGCCATAGGCACCTCGGAGATAAACGTGGAGATACCAAGCAGCGACGAGGCGGCAATCAGGACCATAGAGGAGACCCTGTCTCACCAGGGCGTCTACCAAGGCATAGTGGATGGCAATATCGCCGTGAGCGGCGAGCGCATATACGCCTCTTCCATCCGCCAGCTCGGGCCGTCCGAACTGCTCCAGCAGCGCGCCGACTGGGGCGTAGGCTTCTCCGTGGACCGGCAGGGCGCAGAGCAGTTCGCCCAGGCGGCCAAGGGGAAGGCTGACTATCCCATATACATGTTCCTTGACCGGCCGCAGGACGCGGTGATTTTCTACGAGCGCAGCCAGTTCAAGTCCAGCATCCTGTCGGATTCCGGCGAAAGGGAGTCTCTCAAGGCGCTGCGGGACGCGCTGAAGCTGAACGGCAGCGACATCCCAGCATACCTTATGGAGGACCTGCCCGCGAACCTGACGCCCATGACGAACAAGACAAGGGCGTTCATATCTGCGAACGTGTCTGCAGCCACCAAAGACCAGCTGAGGGAGCTCGGCTTCAGCGTGGTGGAGCTCAACGAAAGCCAGGTGAGCCCGGAGTTCGTACGCACGAACAGCGGCGTGCTCATAGTCAACCGGCTGGAGGCCGCAGGGCTGCTCACCGCCCCGCTGCTTGGCGGCGGGATAACCAACGGCATACCAAACTACAATTACGTCGTGACCGGCTCGGTGAACGAGCGGGACCAGACGCTCAAGGCGCAGGAAGCATCCAACCGTGTCAAGAGCATAGAATCCATACTCAAGGGCGGCTCGCTGCCGGTCCAGATATCAATCGGCTCGAGGACGACGCTTCCCGCGTCCCTCGGCAACGAGTTCCTCAAGTACAGCCTCATCGCCATCGCGTTCTCGCTGGTGGCCATATCAGTGCTCATAGGCCTGCGCTACCGCAACCTCACGGCCACCATGCCCATCGTGCTCATCAGCCTCGCTGAACTCGTGATACTGCTTTCCATCCTCGGCTCGTTCACCATCGACCTCGCAGCCATGGCAGGCATCATAGCGGCCATCGGCGTCGGCGTGGACGCGCAGATAGTCATCACGGACGAATTATTGAAGAAGGACGAGCACAGCACAAGGGAGAAGATAGGGCTGGCGTTCGGCATAATCAAGACCAACGCCATCGTCGCCATATTCTCCATGGTGCCGCTGCTTTTCTCAGGGCTGGTGGAAGTAATAGGCTTCGCCATCTCGACGATACTCGGCGCGCTGCTCGGCTACATGCTGACAAGGCCCGCCTATGCGACCATAGTCGAGAGCGTGCTCGCCGCGGAAAGGAAGGC
>CAYZNP010000044.1:0-3326 GCA_964479815.1 Microcaldota archaeon | reverse complement strand
ACAGGGCCTGCTACAGCCACTGCGGCAGGCGTCGTATTCAGGGCTACTTCTGCCGTCAGGGTGATTGACAATGCGGAAGACCGGTTCAGAAACAGAAGGATCATAACCGATAAAGGCCAATATGATATTTTAGAGCCGATAGCAGAGGGCGGCATGGGCATCGTTTACAGGGCTCTCGGCAGGCCAAGGGGTGCTGATGACGCGTCGCCGGGCCAGGAAGTTGCAGTGAAATTCCTCAAGGAGGAAATCGCAACAGCACCCAAGTCGCAGATAGACCGCTTCTATATCGAAACGTATGCCTTGCAGAACCTAATCCACCCCAATATAGTGAGGCTGCTGGACTATGGTGTTACCACCCACAGGTTCATGGTCTTTGAATATCTGGACGGGCATAGCCTTCTCGACGAGCTTTCCACCGGCAGCCTGCTTAAATGGCGCAGGGCAGAGAAGATACTGGACCAGGCATTCGAGGCGCTGAAATATGCGCATTCCCAAAATATCTATAATCGCGACGTAAAACCCGGCAACATACACATTCTCGAAAACGACCTGGTCAAGCTCCTGGATTTCGGCGCGGCCAAAGTGGACGACCCCGATTTCCACACCGTGACCAAAACCGGCGAGTTCATCGGCTCGCTCCACTATATCCCGCCGGAGGTGCTGGATCCCGTCAGCGTTGAAGGTATAGACAACTCCCGCCTTCTTGTTGCCAGGGAGATATACAGCGCCGGCGCGGTCCTGTACCACCTGCTTACGGGCACCACTCCATTCAATGCCGAAAGCGAACAAGTCCTCGGATACCAGATCCTGCATCGTGAGAACCTCATTTCCCCGTCCAAGCGTGCTCCATTGCGGGGCATACCACAGAACCTGGACGACATCACGATGCGCGCAATTGCCAGGCACCCGGACGAGCGTTTCGAAACAATCGCCGATCTGCAGTATGCCATAAAAAGCGTCGGCTGGAACGGCCTCCCCAGGATGTTTTGGGCTGGCTACGATTTCAAGCGCACCACCCGCTTCGCCGTCAAGGCATGCCTTTACCTGGCGGCTGCGGCAGCAGTCATCCTGCCCTTCAGGTACCCTGACCAGGCCCACTCCTTCCTCACCAACACCCACCGTGGTGTATCTTCCTTCTACAACAACCACATAAGGCCCTATTTTGTGCGGCACAACTACAATCCCCCAAAGCTCGAGGTTCCTGAAAGGCAATACACGATATCAATAAACTCCAACGTGTCCGGTGCTTCGGTATACCAGAGCACCACTGGGAAGCTGGATTCCCTCGGCACCACCCCGTTCACATGCAATTTCAGCGGTGATGGCCAGCATGTGCTCCTGGTCAAAAACGGCAAAGAGCTCCAACAGGTGACCGTTTCGCCGACGAACACAGACACCTTCGTCCAATTCACTGAGCCGGTGCCAGTCAAAAGCATGCGTTCCCGCTGAACGTTGCCGGTTCTTTAAAAGCGCCCGTGCAGGCACCCTATTTAAATCTTTTTGAACATAAACTATCACATGGCTCCTACGCATAGGACACCTGACTCTAAAAAGGGCAGGGATACGACAACGGTCGGGGGAGTAGACAGAAAAGACCCATTCGTAGGCCTGACCTTGCCCAATTACTACCACCCTGAAGAAAAATTCCTTATCATGGACCTTTTGGGAGAAAGCAATGCCAGGATATTCAAGGCCAAAAACCTGTTGCACGACCGGATCGTGTCGCTGAAGATCGCGCCGACGCTGCAAGAGATAATGTCCAAAGGAAATATGGGCAGCACCGAGGCCGCCAAGCAGCAAGAAGATGTATACATGCGATTCGAGCAGGAAGCGAGAGTGCTTAAACGTATAAGCTATCCTCCGTTGGGCCATATGAACGTCGTCAAGATATTCGGAGCTGGCGGCATAGAGGTGAAAGGCAACACCAAGCCGGTGCCTTACATGGAGATGGAATTCATTGACGGCCCGTCGCTGTCGCAATTTCTGCAATCTCTTGCCGAGCAGGGGAAGCCGCTGCTGTGGGATGTTGCAGAGAGCTTCATGTTTCAAGCATGCAGCGCGGTCGCCTACGTCCATCAAAACAAGATTTTACACCGCGACATCAAACCGAGCAATTTGCTTATCAGGCTGGTCAAGGCTGAGGAAGGCGGGGAGCTGCTCGGCTACCACGTAACGCTCATAGACTTCGGTTCTGTGCTGCTCCAAGACGCCCGTACCATGACGATGACAGGAACCGCCATCGGTACCCCGTTCTATATGTCCCCTGAGCAACTGGATAACAGCCACAATATAACCGTCCGGTCAGAGATATATTCCCTTGGCTGCATCCTCTACGAGCTTCTTACCGGAAGGGTGCCATTTTTTGCTGAGACTGTGGCTGCACTTAGCAAGGCCATTTCGTACAACGAGGTCGAATCGCCGAGGAGGGTCGCCCCGGACCGTGGCATACCAAGCGACCTGTGCCGAATCGTTCTCAAAGCGCTTGAGAAGAAACCTGAAGATCGTTATGATAACGTCTTACGGTTTGAGGCAGACATAGAGAGCTGCATCTGGGACGACAAAGGGCCGCGCAAACGGCTTCACCCGGTCCTGTGGTTTGAGAACCACCCCCTGGCATGGCTTAAGAAACACCCGCGCATATTCGCATCCGCCATCGGCGCGGCAGGCCTTATCGTTGCCGGAAGCACGTTCGACGTTTATCATCACTTCAAAGTCAGGCATGACGCCGCAGTAATGGAAAGCCAGCAGCATGCAGCATCTGTGGCACGGCCACCGCCCGCGTCCACCACAACAACCCCGCTTTTAGACAACCTGCCTGCAGCACCGGGCGAAAGCGCGCACACGCCGCTCGCATCCCAGCCAGTTCCCCGGCCTGAGAGCACCGCTGTCGGCTCGGCTGACAGCCTCAAGCCGAAACCAGACACGCTTCCTCAGGCCAAGGCGCCTGCTAAGCATTCAAAACCGCACAACCTCAAAAAGTTTGTCAAGCCTCCGCCAAAAAAGCAGCCGGCCACTAAAGAGCAGAAGTCGAGCTGGATTACCCCGGCCCAGCTCTACCGCACTCCTGATACCCCCAGGCACAAGGTTTACTCGCGCTACGAACTCACTTCCCCGGACAGCTCCGGCAAGAAGTAACCCCCTGTTTTCATCCCTCTCCGGACGACAGGTTTTAAAATTCCGATACGATAACAGGGCATGTGCAACCTGTATCTCGAAGGCACGAGGGCCATAGTGGACCTGGCCAAATGCCCTTACGAATTCGCTTCCCCTGAATTCCTCAACCTCCACCTGAAAGACCTGTCAACGACCGAGTCGCCCATCAAGAC
>CAYZNP010000043.1:3736-6439 GCA_964479815.1 Microcaldota archaeon | reverse complement strand
ACCGGCTCCATGCCCTCTACGGCAGGTGCCATTACCTGTGCGCCGGAAAAAATGGAATTCAGCGCGCTTTCCTTTATGAACGCCCGCGGCAGGCCGATGAGCGCCTCCGGCGTCTTGAGCATCTTCCTTAATAGCGAATCGTCGTTCCTGTTCTTCCACAGCCACATGGCATCGATGAGGTCCTCCATGCGGAACGCTTCCTTCTCGCTTATCCTCCCGACCGCTGTGCGCCTCAGTTCCTCCATGCGCGCCCCGCCGCATTCCTTTCCCATGTCCTCGCACAGTGTCCGTATGTAGGTGCCGGCGTCAACCCGTGCCTCGAAAAGGGCGAGGCTGCCCTTCACCTCAAGCAGCTTCAGCGAATAGATTGTGCGTTTGCGCGGCGCCTTGCGTACTGCGCTCATTTTCGGAGGCGTCTGGGTGAGCGTGCCCGTGAATTTCGCGAACAGCCGCTCAATCGCAGCTTTGGCCTGCGGCTGCCTGAACTTCATTATGCCGACGTAGGTCTTGTCCTTGCCCGCTATGTACTGGAGCAGCTTGGTCGCCCGGCCCAGCGCCACAGGCAAAACCCCGGACACTTCCGGATCCAGGGTGCCCGCATGGCCTGAGCGCGCCGCGCCAGTGATTTTCTTCACAAAAGTCGTTATCTCGTGGCTGGAGTGCCCGGGCGGCTTGTTGATGATTATGACGCTGTTTTTGAGAAGTTCCTGGATGTCTGCAGGCATCTGTTACCCCGTTTTCGCTTCTATTCGTCTGGCGCCGTTTCCTGCGCCCCATTCACATGTGATAGAACCCTTCTAGTACCTTCATCGCCATCGCGAGCAGCTTCTCAGGCGGGTTCCTGCCGCCATTGAGGACCGCGTCGAAAATCTTCTCGTCGTCTATGTCGATGTTGTACAGCTTCTTGTAGCGCCTGCGGTTCTGGTCGTCCCGCGCCAGCAGGTGCTTCAGCGCCTGCTCCACTGTCATGCCATCCCGCTTCGCTATCCGCTCGGCGCGTATCCTATCGGCGACCTTGACCTTTATGCGCACGTCCGCGTCCACCATCCACGGGCCAAGCCACGTGGTGACCACACAGTCGCCGGCAGCCGCCTGCTCCTTCAGCACCGCGTCGAACTTCCTGTCTATGCCAGGGTCCTTCGCCGCCTTTTCCTGGAACTCCATCAGCGACACGCCTTCCTTGGCGGCCAGGTCCTTGAACGTGGGGCAGACAAGCCTGTAGCCCAGCTTCTTCGCCAGCAACTCGCCAAGCGTATTCTTCCCGCTTCCTGTCAGGCCCGAGATGGCGATTATCATGCTTTTTCCCTGCCTACCAATTTCTCCCCGCTCTTCCCTTCAGCCCCCTTTCTCTTCTTCATCCGGCCCGCCACCCCTGATATCACCAGGCTGGCTATGAACGATATGAAGATGAACCACCAGTACGGCTGCTGTATGCGCTGCACGTTCAGCAGCGGTATGGACATCGGCAGGTCCACGTAGAACGCCGTGCCGTTGCTCAGCACCGCCCTCACCTGGTCGGGCTTCGCGGATGGCGTGGCGTATAGCTTCACCGTTTCTCCAGGAGAATAGCTTTTTTTGTCTGTATGCAGGCTTATGGGCTCGCCCTTCGGCGCCTCGCTGAAGTTGTCCGTGACCTGGGCGTTGTAGGCGAACCAGGTGTAATTGGTGCCTGCTTCCCCGCCGCCACGGATGGAATGGGCAGTGAACGTCCATTTGCCGTAGTTCGCATTGCCTGCAAGGCTGTAGCATGCCGAGTATATGCCGTCGCCTGCAGCAGCGTCGCACCCGAGGCCGTCGTCGCTCATATTGAGCGTGATATCGTCCTTGATGCTCGGGTCCACCTGGCCTATGACCCAGATGAGCCCGAAGAATATGCCGAATATGACTATCATCGGCTTGAACTGGCCCATCATTACCTTGTTCATCTTCGGAAGGAAGGCCATCTGCTCGTCCATCAGCGCCTTGACGTGCGCGTCGTCCTTCCGCTCCTGGGCCTTTTTCATCTCGTCGCTGAGGCGCTTCGACTCGGCCTGTATGGCCTCCATCTCGCTCCTGTCCACAAGCCTGTTCTGCAGGTACCTGGTGACGCCTGCGTAGGCAAGAGCCAAAAATGCGACTAGGGCGGTGAAAAGCTCGAAAACCATCGTTAACCATAGGATAAGGAATTATTAAATACTTTTGGCGGCTTCTCTCATATGAAATGGCAGACATGAATGCACAGACCAAGCTTGAGATATACAAGCTGGTAATCAGCAGATACAAGGATCTGATAAGCGAGAAGGAGTCACGCTCTATTTCTGAGATACGGCAACGGGTCTCCCCATACAACGACTTCATACGGCGCATGCGGGACTCGTTCACCTCGGACATGGTTCCCTACGTATTCGGGAACCAGTTCTTCGTGGCGGCCGAGCGCGCCATGGCGTACGTCCGCGACATTCGCACCTGCGAGTTCGCGTTCACCTTCTGGATGGACTTCAGGGAGATGGACGAGCTGAAGTTCGGCACGTCCATGGACAAGGCCATACTCCTCGCGGCGCTCCTGCGCTCGCTAGAGTCCGTGGATGTGCGCGTGCTCGTGACAAGGAAGGGCCTGGCATTCGTAAGGTTCTCATGGGGCGGCGCCCAGTACCTCTTCGCGGCCGAGAACGGCTCGCTGCTGGTTGGCGACGACGCCATGAAGATATTCGCTGACGACCCCGT
>CAYZNP010000043.1:0-3636 GCA_964479815.1 Microcaldota archaeon | reverse complement strand
CGTCGTCCATAGATACAGTCTCAATTCACCCGAAGGGGGCTATGACCGCCTGAGAGACGCCACTGCCCTAAACTTCAAGCAGATGGAGAAGAAACTCAGGCGCGCAAGAAGCTTCGTCAAATTGGCAGAAAAAAAGCGAGGCAATCAGGGGCTCAACAAGGAATCATTCGAGGCCGAGGTCGTGCCGGTCAAAACGGCCATCTCACTCCACGGCTCGCTCAAGCAAATGTTCAATGCCGCCATCAAGGCAGCAGACAATTCCTGCTTCATATTCCTGAACATAGCGACCAGCGTGCTGTCAGGGCGCCTTGAGGATGCACTCATGCACGAGGGCAAGTACCCTGCCAACGATGTAAAACTCTTCAAAGCCATGGTCGAGCAGAGGATTTTAGCTGCCTTGCGCCTCTATGACGACATTAGCAGGGAACTGTCAGACGTGCCGGAAAAGCTCGGCGTTGCGCTGCCACCCCGCCCACCTGAACAGAAAATCTGAATTTACCTGTCTCTCTGCTTTATCTGTTCCCTGATCCTTTCAGCCAGGAGCCTGAATGTGGACTCGAACCTGGTCCAGGAGAACTCGAACAGCCAGGCCTCTATTCCTGCCCTCCTGGCCTTTATAGGCTCCGGAAGCGTCTCGTCCATGCGCAGTATATGCAAGACGTCCTCGATGTCCCTGGTGGTCCTCCTGTGCAGGCAGATTTCCCTTATGTAGTCTATGTACTCCAGGTCCGACTTGAGTATGGGCGTGCTGCCGTTCTCCTTCCTTGCCATCTTCATGTATACCAGCTTCTGGACCTTCGGGTCTATGTTCTCCAGGAAGTTGAGCATGAAATCCGTCCTGTCAAGTATCCCGGCAGGATATGTGGTGCCCTTGCCCAGGGCTTCCAGTATGAACCTTTCCTTTACGTCGGCAAGTGGCATCTGCGACGCGTCCAGCACCGTGACCAGGGGCTTGAAAGGCACGTCTATGTGCTTGGGGGCGTTGGAGCGCAGCCTCCTGGCCACTGCCTTCTCAATCAGCGTTCTGGTGTCTCCGCTGGGTGGGAGATCCACCCAGTACTGAAGGTAGCCTCCGTTCAGCGGAAGGACGGCCGTGCTGTTCGCCACGTCGTGCATGGCCCAGGCGATGGGCGTGAGTATGCTGTTTGCGCGCGCCTTGCCAACGAAGGTGTTGAGGCCGCGCATGCCGAAGCGGCCTGAGAATATCTCTGCGAAGCCCTTTCTGGTGCCTTTTGCACCGTCGTGGTCCTGGGTGAAGTTGAGGAGCTTCCGCGCGTCGCCTTCGTCCACGCCGAGCTTTACCTCAATATACGAGCCCCTGCCCCTCTTGGCCACGCCAAGCGCTGCAAGGTTGACGTCGAAAGGCGTGTTCGCCTCTGCCAGGCTGCCACCCACCCTGAACGCAGGCGGCAGGTTCGTGAAGAATGGTATTTCCCTGTCCTCCAGCTTCCTTATTTCGTCGGCTATGAAGCCGTGCGAATCAAGGGTTACGCGCCTTGGCTGGGATATGGAATAGTCGCATGCGAGGATCATCTTCCTGTGCCTGAGGACCGCTGAGAACGCCTCCAGGTCAAGGTGGAACACGTCAGCGCCACCCCTCCAGGGCACCATGATGTCATATTTGTAGTCCCTCAGCCTCATGCCTTCCCTGGCGTGCGCCCAGGCTATGTTGAACTCGAGCTCGGCGTGCCTGCCGAGGTGCCTGCCGCCCATGTTGAACAGGCCTTCGTCCGAAGAGGAGTTGGCCCTGATGAGTTCTGCGTATTCACTGCCATTGGCGTAGGCAAGTAGCGCGACCGCTTTCTTGGCCACTTCCCAGTGGGCTGCCATGGCTGCGTCGCCTGCGCCTGTGAAGCCGCCGAGGTGGTTTATGGCGTTCTGCCTGGACTTGTCGAGCATGCCGACGATGAAGCTGTAGCCGTTCATTGTGGCTGCGACTGCTATCAGCTGCGCCTCCACCGAAAGGAGGTGGTTGTGAAGCGTTCGTTCGCTCTTGGTGTGCTGGCTGCAAACCCTGAAGGGGACCGGCTCGAGTGCTCCGGCTGCCTGCCTGAAGATGTCCTCTGCCCTTCTTGCCACTAGCGATGCAGAGGCATCCGCTTGCATGCCCCGTAGGGCTGAGCCTGCCAGTTTCTTAAATTTCATGGGCATCTCTCCGGCGCTGGTTTTCCAGTCCGGCCACTATTATACATGATATATTATGTCAGGTTCTCTTTTTAAACATGCTTTTTCACTAATCCCCACATAAAGGCGTATTTAAGCCCCGCCGTGGCAGCCAAAAGTTCGTCTTTTGACGGACTTTTCGCGCGCATGGTGCGCAGGCTGGGAGTGCTGCATACACATGTTGTAGAAGTTGGTTTTTTAAACCAGTCGCCCCATTCATATAATTATGGCTGAACCAGCTGCTCGTACCGGACTGGCTTACGGAGTGGTCAAAACTAGCGTTACAACGCGGCCGCTTTTAATGTGGAAGAATCTCAATGGAGCCCTGGAAAGCATCAGGTCTTCTTATAAGGAACTTGGCATACCAGAAGGAACAAAGTTTGAGGCAATCCACTTCAGGGCTGGCGAGCAGCAGATGCGGATTGACGCTGGCAAATGCGGCCCGGCCATGGCCGAGAAGCTGCCCGCCTTCGAAGGAAAAGGCGCCAATTTCATCATCCGCGCTTCCGTGCCGGCCTTCTCCAACGAAGCTGCGGCCGGGTGTTTGAACGATGTCCTGAACATCCTTTATACCGGCCGGGACGAGGAAACTGCGGTCATGTGCATTTTCCACCTCGACGATAGAGGGGACGTCTGGGTTCTGAAAGACGGCTTTGCCGCCCCAACGGCGCAGTAGCGGTCTCAGCACGTTTATAAATATTTCTTCTCATACTCCTCAAAGTATCCAATTATTTATATCCGGCGGTCCTGGTTTTGCCAACGGCAAAACTGGGACACTTCAGTGCACACTGAGGTCCCGGTGACAGTAGGGGATTCGTCCCTGAAATGTTCGGGCAACGCGGAAAGAAAGGTGCAATATGACAGACATACGCAGACCCCGCAGGGGTTCTATGGCCCACAGGCCAAGGAAAAGGGCATACAGCCAGAACGCGCGCGTTTACTGGCAGGACATGCCTGACAAGAGGGTGCTCGGCTTCGCAGGCTACAAGGTCGGCATGACCCACGTCGCGTATCTCGACGACACCGAGTCGCCGACCAAGGGCCAGGAAATCGTCAGCCCTGCCACGGTAATAGAAGTCCCCCCGATCACTGTTTACGGCGTCCGCTGCTACAGGACGAACAACTCCGTAGGCGACATACTCACTAGCGAGGAGAAAGTCCTCAAGCTCGCTGGCCTGAGCCAGAACCCGAGCGCGAAGCAGAAGGGCGACCGCGCGAAAATCGACGAGACGAGCGTGGACGATGCGAGATTGCTCGTGTTCGCCATGCCATCCAAGACCAAGATGGGCAAGAAGCACATCGAGAAGATGGAGCTCGGCGTCGGCGGCAAGGACGGCAAGGAGAAGCTGGAGTTCTGCAAGGGCTTCATAGGCAAGGAATTGCGCGCAGGAGACGTTTTCAAGAATGGCGAGCACATCGACGTGGTCTCGGTCAGCATCGGCAAGGGCTGGCAGGGCGCGGTCAAGAGGTTCG
>CAYZNP010000042.1:0-6503 GCA_964479815.1 Microcaldota archaeon | reverse complement strand
TGTGTTCGGGGCCTTCGTGTTCCTTTTCCTAGCGGCCGCCCTGTTCGCGGTCCAGACGCAGCTCCAGCCCACCGGCGACCTGTTCGGCGGGACCAGCGACCAGAACTCAATGACCAGCATGATAACCGTGGTGCCGGTCGACTCCGTGGCATGCGCCGACCCGGCGCAGCAGTGCGTGCTGACAGCCACCGTGCTGGCTTTCCAGCCTTCCACGGGCACCAGCGCCGCGGAAAAACGGGCTGACATACAGAAGAAAATCGATGACTGCGCCAAGGACCCTGCCTATACCGACGTCTCGAAATGCATGATTGAAAAATGGGGCCTCGGCTCGGCGCAGGGCGCGCTGGCTATGTCCTCGGTTCAGGGTGCCAAGCTCCATTTCAGTTATGTGAATATCGTCACCGGGGGCAGGACACCCATAGACACGGCTGGCTGCCCCTCCCCGGCCATTGCCAGCAACCACGTCCAGTCACCGCTTCCGCAGTCGTGCGACCCGGACCAGCTGCCGAACTGCGTCCCGCTGATGGTCGACTATTACACTGCGCAGTGCCTGATTCCCGATGATATCCGCTCCGGCCACCCGACCACGCAGATAGAAGTGACATACCTTGGTGGCGACCAGATCTCTGGCAAGACGGTCCTGCCGGCCCCCTCTGCCGCTTACACCCTTAACAACCCGCAGCCCAGTGCAGCCGCTGCCCTCTCAAGGCAGATTGGCGACTTTATAGCCGGAATATCCCAGATGCCGGGCGCCCCGGGCGGAACAACGCCTGCGTGCGTCGGCGTCTTCCTCATACTCGGCCTTCTGCTCGCATCGCTATATTTCTCGGGCAAGTCGCCGATTTCACTGCTCGACATCTCTACGCCGAGACTTCCAGCCCCGAAAGGCGTCGCTGCAGGAGGCCAGGTGCTCCTTCCCTACGGCTGGAGCGAACTGAAGGCAACCGCAGCGAAAAAGATGGTTTCTGCGGCCGGTGCAGTTGCTTCGTCACTGGCGGCCAGGGGGATTGCAAAAGGCGCGACCAACGAGGAGACGGTGCGCAACGCCCTCAATGTGCTCGGCAAGAAGGCGCTAGACCAGAAAAAAATCACCCGTGAAGAGCTCGAGCAGCTCGCAAGGAAGCTCCCGTCCGACTATAAGAAGGACGAGCACAGGATCGTAGGAGAAATACTCAATGCCAATGAGGCTGCAAAGATGGTCGGAAGGGACGCCCTCATGGCCGCCACCGTCAAGGATTACCTGATGGGTGTCAGGACCTATCAGAGCCTTGAGGCGATTACAGGCCACAAGGACATAGGCGTGAAAAGCCCTCTCATGACAAGGGTCGACAAGGCCCTGCGTGTTACCGGGCTCGGCCCCAACAGGTACGCCGTGCTCGGCGGCGGCGTTGCCGCAGGCGCGGCATCCACGGTCAGGACCGGCCAGATGATGTACCGCGGCGTGAAGCAGGCGGCCAAGGGAGTGCCTAAGCTCGGGGCAGCCGTCGCCGGCACGACCCTGACCATGCTCACCGGCCGCAGCGTCCAAGAGATGGCCAGAACATCTGGCATTGCAGCCTGGGCATCGCAGACGCTCGCCAAGCACCCCAAGGAGCTGGAGGTGGGCACCCACTACCCCACCGTCAACAAGATGGCCCAGCTTTACAAAACGCTCTACGAAGAAACACTGCACGACGAGATGAGATACGTCCTCAAGCAGCTCTACAAGAAGGCAGGCATGAACTTCAACATAGACGAGGCCGAACTTGTGCAGATGGGCTACAAGGACATGGACATACTCAAGCGCTGCGGTTTCATGGCTTCGGCCGAGATGGAGGCCATCGACGCCAGCGTCAGGAAGATACTTTCAGGTACCGCCTCCGGGCGCCAGAAGCTCGACCAGCTCATCCAGTTCGCAGAGTCGCGCGGCGCTTACATCGACCGCCAGGTGCTCAACGTCGCCCAGAGGCTGGATGCCATAGAGCACTCGGCACAGGCCGACTACCTCAAGCTGGGCATGGTCCAGCAGGTGCTCGAGTCGCAGCACAACTCCGGCAAGGGAGTCCTGAAAGGCAGGGATGCCGATAACACATACGTCTGCCACGTTGGCGGCGACTCGCTCAAGGGCAGCCAGGTGTTCGAGACGATGGCGCTCCGCACCATGATATGGGATGCGGAGCACGGCTACCTGAATGGCGGCATGAAGCAGGAGCTCATCTCAGCCAGGCTCAACGTGGTGAACAGGCTCACGGGCCTTGACCCAACCAAGGGCATGGAGAACCTCCCGGACTACATGCGCAGCAACAAGGCAGAGCTCGAGAGGCTCGCAACAAGGAACAAGGCAGACCTTATATCGCTATTCACCGAGGAGGGCAGGAGGGCGTTCCAGCAGTTCAGCAGCAAGTCCATAGCCTCGGCCTCGGTATCCGAGATAGTCAACTTCATGTACGGCGGCGGCACCCCCAGGACACACGACATCGACAAGAAAACCGGCAGGATGGTGTGGTGGGGCTCAGACGAGGAACTCGCCCTGCCCTCCAAATTAAGCCTCGTGGATGTCAAGAGGCACTGGGTGACCGGCCTTGACCCGAGGGAGAACTTCGCCCTGGGCCAGTGGGTCGAATCCAGGTTCACGAAGAGCTACGTGCCGTACTTCGACGCCGAGATGGAGGCGCGGCTCGACCGCATGCCCGGCTCAGCCAACTGGTCGGTGGCCCAGAGGACCGAGGAAGCCAAGAAGATGCTGCTCTCCAAGCTCCTCAACCAGGACATGGAGAGCAGATACAACTCGCAGTTCGCCCAGAACGCCTACGGCACCACCCACGAGACGCTCAGGTTCTACGAAGGCGTCATGGCCGGGGTGCTGAAGAAGGTGATGCAGGACCCCGTTGCACAAGGCGGCAGGGGCTTAGAGTCCAACCACCCGGACCTGGCCGACCTGGAGAAGATGAACTTCGGCGACCCGAAAAGCATCAAGCGCTTCAACGAGATCCTGGGCAAGTACAGGTCTGAGGTGGAGGAGCAGCTCAAGAAGCCGATCACCTACGATGACGCAATCAGGTCCAAGCAGGCGATAGTCATGCTCCACGAGGGAGGCCTCGCATACTATCACAAGGGCATGATGCTGAGCGACATGGACCGCGTGCTGGGCGGCGAGGTCGCCCTGCGCGACAGCAAGGGCCAGCTCAGGAAATACAACCCGGACGACGTGGCCGTAAAATTCGACAACGAAGCGCTGACGCGCGAGTTCATGAGGGTGCGGAGTTTCAAGGACCCCAAGGAGTGGGCATCGTTCCTGGAAGCCCTCAAGAAGGACAAGGCAGGCCCATACAACTATGATAAGGAAAAGGTATACGCCGCGGTCCTCTGGCAGTATGGCAACACCACCTACGACTACAGCAAGTTCTGGCACGAGAGCGCTGTCAGCGTGGAGTCGAAGCGGCAGGTCACCCCGCTGGCGCCATCGCCCCTGCGGTTCTTCGGCATGGAGGGCCAGGCCCTCACCACGATGCTGAAGCCGTGGAGGGACATCGGCCTGCACTTTGGCGACTACATATCCGAGGTGTCGCTGGCCGCAGGAGGCCCTGTGCACAAGGCGGCATACGACATAGCGCCCCTGAGCGAATACTACCGCCAGCATTCGTTCCAGCTTTCCTCAAAGATAATGTCCGGCGAGGCCCTGAAGGGGCTGAGCGAGAGCGAGCAGGTCGCATACCGCGCCGCGGCCATGGACCATTTCGCCTACCACCAGGTCTGGGACTATGCCATAGACAGAAACCCATGGAGGCAGTCAACGTCGTTCGGAGCCCACCAGGCCTGGGGTGCGTTCTTCCACTTCGGCCCTGCCCAGGTATACGACATCAAGGACAACCTCCGCGCATCCATGGAGCGCGGGCAGTACGCCAACTTCATGCCATTCTACGGATTCCCCCTGGACTTGGCAGGCAAGATGCTGAGGCCTTACACCTCCATGATGAGGGGCCTGCAGATGTCCATGCAGGGCTATGCGTCCAAGTGGGATGCCACCGGCGATGCGCTCAAGCAGTGGAACTACACACAGCCCCGCCTGCTGGAGGCCCTGCAGTCCGTGAACCCGTTCTCGTTCAAGTGGTTCCCTGGCAACAACTGGGAGCGGCTCCAGAAGCTGAACGTCTATGGAGGCAGCCTTGAGAAGCACCAGCTCGCAGGAAGCGACTTCATGAAAGGCCTGTTGCAGGCGCCCCAGGATATCTACCTGAACCGGAAGGGGGTCTATGCGACCGCCAGGACCGGCGAGGCAAACCCCGGCCTGAGCCACTACAATTACCGCCACGAGCTCACGCCCGAGGCGACGGCGGCCGAGTACCTCTTCCGCATGCAGGAGGGCGCGTTCCTCCACGACAAGCGCGTGCAGGATGCTGCCATGACCAACACGGTCAGGAGGACTGTCAGCGCGGAGGCGCTCGCCATAAGGCGCGACCAGGAGCTCAGGAGCTTCGGCATAATGCAGAACCCGCTCTATGGCTGGGCAAGCCCCCTCTTCGCCGCATGGCACATGCCGGTCCCCGGAACGCCCTCATTCCTGACGCCCAAGGACTGGGTGGGGGAGTGGGTCAGAAAGAGCAAGACCGGCCAACACGGAATGTCGTTCGCCGAGCGCATCCAAACCGTGGCAGAGAACACAGGCAAGTTCCTGACCAAGGTGTTCCAGCCTGGCCAGCTCTCGCGCATCGTCTACTGCCCAAGGTGCAACATGGCGAACTACCGCGGCAGCAACTGCAAGAACCCGATATGCAGGCAGGCGCAGTACTGATTTTTCCCTTTATGGCGCTCCATTTCCGCCCATCTAGCCCTTTTTTTATTGTTTCCTACCCTAATAATGCCATGAGAACGGTTCCGGTTGTGATGATTGCCCTGCTAGCAGTCATGCTGACGGCCGGCTGCATCAGCAGCATCGCCTCCACGGAGGGATACACGAACGATTATGTGAACGGCCTCGCGACGCGCCTCCCCATGGCCGACTCTGCCGATGCGGTAAAGTGCAAGGACGCCAACTGCGTGTGCATGGTCTGCAAGAAGGGCCAGTCATTCTTCTCCTTCCTGGGGCTCACCTCCTTTGCCGGCGGCAGCTGCTATTTCCTCGGCCTTGGGGACGCCACCAATCAATGCACGTCCGATCAGTTCAGCAAGCTCACCGCCGGGACATCTCCCCTCGGAAAGGACCTTGCGGTCAACTACTTCAGGATAGGCCAGGGGCCGTCTTTCGCAGATTTCGGCAACGCGGACCCCTACTGCAACAATCGCCTGGGCATGGCGGTCCAGTGGCTCATCGGCGCACCCGGCAGCCCCTACGCGCTTCCGTCCCCGAGGCGGGCGGTCTGCATGCTTGACAAGGGAGTGATGCCAGTCTACGTCCTCTACAGCGGGGGCCAGGACATAAACATCGACCAGACCACGCGGATAGCTAACATCCTTGGCACCGGAGGTGCGAGCGTCACCGGGGGAAGGCTTCCCGGGCCCGTCGGCCCAGTCGTCGTGACCACAGAGATGAACTACGATGCCAGCCAGGCAGAGCAGATAAAGGCGCAGGTAAGGGCCATAAACGCCGGCTGCGGGAACGACCGCACAAAAAACCCGCCGGACGTGCACTGCCTGGTCGCCGTGGCGCCCAAACTCGGCGATTACGCTGCGCTCAATGCAGTCCTTCCCCTTCCCACAGACCCAGCCTATGACCCTGAATTCGCCAAGCAGGTCGACCTTGTGGCCTACGGCATAGACTCAGATTCCATGAACCTCAAGGGCTACTGCAACCAGCCTTCTCTGGCGTGGGAGAATGCCACCGTCTTTTCACGCTATACGCTATACAATCTGAGCAAGCCATCAATAATCCCCTACGTTATTTTCGATGCAGAAGGCAGCGATGCGAGCGGCAGCTGCAGCTGGAACGAGCAGACCATGACCGAAGGATACAAGGCGTTCTTCGAGAGCTACGTCCAGACCCTCCCGGCCCTGGGCGTCATGGGCGTGGCCCCGTATCTATACAAATCCAGCGGCCTCGCCGCCACCAATCCGCTCGGCTGCAAGAGCTGCGGCGTAGGCGATAATGCCCAGCGGCTGCGCGCGTGGTATGGCGGCTGCCAGGCCTATGTCAGCCTGAGCCGCCAGGTTAGCACCGGAGTGAGCAACTACCCCTCATACGGCGCGCTCCTCAGGTTCCCGGACCAGCCTTCAGGCTCGTGCCAGGACGACAGCAACGATATCGCCTCCAAGCTGACCAACCTCCAATATACCGATAATAATTTCCTCACCCCGCAGCTGCCTCCGGCTCCGCAGCCAGCGACCGCTTCGCCTATCTTCAGCTGCGATGCCTGCGTGTCCGATAAGACCGGCCCTGCCCCGTTCAGCTTCCCCGCAAAGACCGCGCTCCCGGCCGCCTGTACGAGCTACCCGGACCTTGATTATTTCGCAGGCCAGCGCAGCCTTGACCCCATGTTCGTGCGCGCCATCGCCGCCAGCGAGAGCAGCTTCAATCCCTGCGCCGTGGC
>CAYZNP010000041.1:0-6580 GCA_964479815.1 Microcaldota archaeon | reverse complement strand
CTTGGAAAATTCGAAAAACGACCCCACGAACCTCATAGGCTATCAGATGGGATAGTGCGGAAAAGGTTAATAAATCGATGCAAACTTTCGCGACAAAAACAACCAATTTAAACCGCTAAGGTGAAAGCAGTGAATATGAAGTACCCGGTCAATGTGGGTCATGTTAAGAAAATCCAGAACAGCATCTGGGACAGCATAAAATCCACATTCCAGTTCAGGAAGGGATATGGCGAGCCCATGCCGGTTTACGGGCATTACGGCGGCATATTCTCCTGCGGCACGGACAAGCTGGTGATACACACAGACGGGGTGGGGACCAAGCTGCTTGTGGCCCAGGAGCTTGAGAAGTACGACACGGTCGGCATAGACGCGGTCGCCATGTCAGTGAACGACATACTCTGCGTGGGCGCCGAGCCCCTGGTTGGCGTGGACTACATCGCACTCGCAGATGAGGACGACGAATTGGTATCGCAGATAATGAAGGGCCTCGTTAAGGGTGCGGAGGAGAGCGGCTGCGCCATAGTCGGAGGCGAGACCGCGGTCGTGCCCGAGATGATAAAAGGCGGCAAGAAGCCGTTCGACCTGGCGTTCACCGTGGTCGGCAAGGTCCGAAAGCTGATACTCGGCAGCGAAATCGTGAAAGGCGACGTCATCGTGGGCCTGGAAAGCTCAGGCCTGCATTCCAACGGCTACACGCTCGCCCGGAAGGCGCTTGACGTGAAGAAGTGGGGCGCGGAGATGCTCCTGCCGACGCGCATATACGCCAGCACGGTGCTGGAGGCCATAGACGCCTGCGACGTGCACGGAATTGCGCACATAACCGGCGGCGGATTCTCAAAACTCACACGACTCAACAAGGAGATCGGCTACAGGCTGGACAAGCTGCCGAAGCCGAAACCCATATTCGACGCGCTTGCGGAACAGGTCGGCGATGCCGCATCCATGCATCAGACGTTCAACATGGGCGTTGGCATGGCAGTGGTCCTTCCTGAGGACCGGGCGTATACGGTCATAAACATCGCCAAGAAGCATGGCGTGGAAGCGGCCATAGTCGGCGCCATAACCGACAAGAAGGGCGTGTGGCTCAGCGACGGAAAGAAGGAGATCGACATAAGCCTGTAGGTGATGACATGAAAACAATCATAGTTATCATGCTGGCCGCGGTGCTGCTTGCGGGATGCTGCGGAACAGCTGCGCCGCCACCCCCGCAGGGCAACTACAGCCCGGGCGGAGGGCCGTCCAACCAGACTCCGGAGCAGAACCCGCAACCTGCGGAGAACAATACGCAGCCGCAAAACCAGTCCGGGGGGAACACGAATACGCCTCCGGCGACGGAAGAGCCGGCCGGCTCCCAGGTGGACTGCGCGACCATGACGGCGACATGCGGCGCGTGCGTGGCGAAGCCGGGCTGCGGATGGTGCAAGAGCAGCAACTCGTGCTTCGCAGGCACCAGCAGCGGGCCGGTAGTGAGCTCCTGCAACAGCGCCGACTGGACG
Source organism: Microcaldota archaeon (assembly GCA_964479815.1). GTDB lineage: Archaea > Micrarchaeota > Micrarchaeia > Anstonellales > Bilamarchaeaceae > Bilamarchaeum. The sequence continues at coordinate 5,084 of CAYZNP010000041.1, read as the reverse complement.
ACAAGCGAAAGCGGGTGCGCAGCACCCGCCGGAGGCTCGGCGTGCTCGAAGCAGACCAACTGCGCAGCCTGCCTGAGCGGCGCGGCCTGCAAGTGGTGCATACAGGGCTCGAAGTGCGATGACGCATCGGCGCAGGGCAGCTGCACGGGCGGATGGCTGACCGTCTCCTACCAGTGCAATTACGCCTCGCGGTGAATTTGGCTAGCGTTTTGCGAGCGAGGCGCTTTGGATTTCCGCGACACCGCGCACTCCATCCCAGGTCTTCTTCCATTTCCTGATTTTTATCCGCTTTTTGAAGAATGGAGCATCGGCGACGAACGTCTCGCCTTCGCCGCCCTCAAGGAACGGGTGGATGTTCGGCTTTTTCGCCTTGACCAGCTTTGCCAGCGGCTCGCCAAGGAACTCCGGGCCGAGCCCCTCTGCCGAGACGGCGGTGACGTAAATCTCAAAATTGCCGAGCAGCTCGTCCATCAGGCCGCTCTCAAGGCCCTTGTGCCACAGCGGCGCGTATGTAGGAATATGAAGCTTCTCGCCGATGGCGTCAATCCGCCTGCGCTGGTACTCGCTCTCCACCGCGCCGGTGGCGATGCCTTCTGCCTTGAGTCGTTTGAACGCCGCTGTGAGCTTTGCCTGCCAGTTCTTTTCAGTTACGCCAACGAAGACCTGCTTGAGCCCCATGGCCTCTGCCTGCATCTTCGTCCACCTGATGTTCGGGTGGTGGAACATCATTGAATAATCAGGCGGCCTCACGGTGACGAGCGTGACGTCGAAGCCGTGCATCATTGCCCAGAATGCAGTCATCACGCTGTCCTTGCCGCCTGAGAAAAGAACCGCGACGCGCATATCGTTAATAAGGGAACGGCCGCTATAAAAACCCATGGTGACATGCCCCCATTCTTGAAAGGTGTGGGCTTCTCGTTTCCTTGTCAGCCATTTTGACTAACTCCACGAGCGTTACTTTCCGTCTGCCCGACGGTAGCTCTATTGAGTATGTTTATTGCAGCATTATGGTCTCTGTCAATGCTCAAACCACAGGAAGGACAGTTGTGCTGCCGCTCATGCAGTTCTTTCTTGACCAGTTCACCGCAATCACTACATATTTTCGTAGTATTTGCCGGATTCACCAGCACAACTCTCGAACCGGCACTTTCAGCCTTGTAAGAGACCATACTGATGAACTCGCTCCACCCAGCATCGTTGATTGACTTTCCGTATTGCTGCTTAGCCATTTCCTGAGAGGCCAATTTCTCCAATGCCATGAGGGAATGAGAATGAACTAATTTACGGGAGAGTTTATGGAGAAAGTCTCGGCGTGTACGCCTGACCTTCTCATGTAGGATGGCTACTTTCCTATTGGCTATCCTCCGTCTGGAACTGCCCTTCTTTTTTCTTGGAACTTTCCTCTGTTTCTCTGCCAGCCTGTCGGCGTATCTTTTCAGATGCCTTGGGTTCTTGATTGTAGTTCCGTCGGAAAGAACGGCAAAGTTGATTAGTCCAAGGTCTATGCCGATCTGACTCCCATTGTTTTTCTGAATGGGGTTAGTCTCTGTTTCCGTTGTAAGAATCGCATACCATTTTCTCGATGCTTCTCTTTTCAGCGTCAGGGTCTTTATTTTGCCAACCACGTTCCTATGAAGCTTGATGTTTATCTCTCCGAACGGGCTGACCTTTAATTTCTTGCCAGTGAGGGAGAACCCAAATTGAGGATACGTCAGAGACCTCATCCGGTCCAGATTCTTGAAACGAGGGAAACCAGCGTTTATGCCTTTCTTTCTCCGTTCAATCATACCATAGATGGACTTATTCAATCGCCTGAAAACGTCCTGCGCCACTTGAGAATATAACTCGCTCGTCTTCGCAAGTTCATTTAATGCTCGCGTCGTTGAGAATTTTCCGTAGTCCGCATAGGTTTGCTTTGTCAGTTCCAGCAGCTCATTCCATAGGTTTTTAGAGAGCCAGAGGTGCGTCTCCATCTCCTTGACTTGCATTTTTGTCGGGTACAGCCGGAACTTCCAGGCCCTCGTTACTTTCATGAGGATATTGCTGAAAACGTCTTTTATAAAGGCACGTCGACACACCCCATTTCCGCGGAAATTGACGTGTCAAGTTCTGGATGCCAATGAACGGTTCGCTTTCAGGTCGCATTCGTTGTGATGAATGCGAGCATGCTCAAGTTCGACGTGTCGAACTTGACATACCCGGGAACGTGGATTAATAAAGAAGCCACAGCCATAGAAATTCATGATAAAAGCTGTGATATTCGACCTTGACGGGACGCTTTACAGGGGCAAAACGCCGTTGCCGGGGGCCGCAGAGACGCTGGACACGCTCCGCCAGAAGGGCGTGAAGGCGCTTTTCCTGACCAACGCTGCGACCATGAGCAGGGCTGACGTTGCCGCAAAGCTCGGTGGCATGGGATTGCATGCGAAGAAGGAGGACGTCTATTGCGGCGCGTACCTGCTTGCACGCTATGTCGCGCAGAACCATAAGGGGAAAACAGTCTACGTGGTCGGTGAGAAAGGGATTTTCGACGAATTGAAGGAGATTGGCATAGCTGCAGTGGAGGAGGGCGCAGGCGTCGTCGCAGTGGGCCTGGACAGGAGATTCACCTATGACAAGCTGGCCAAGGCATGCCTTGCCCTGAGGAAGGGCGCTGTTTTCCTCGCGTCCAACACGGACGCCACTTTCCCTGTGGAAGGGGGAGAGCTTCCTGGCGCAGGCGGCATGGTCGCGGCCATAGAGAAGGTCTCAGGCAGGCGGCCGCACGTGACCGGCAAGCCCAACCCTTACGTCATGGAATTGATAGAGAAGGAGCACGGCCTGAAGAAGCAGGAGATAATGGTCGTGGGCGACAGGCTGGAGACGGACATAGCATTCGCAAGGAACTGCGGGGTAAAATCAGCGCTCGTCCTGAGCGGCGCGTCGAAAAAGAGCGACATAAAGGACCTGCACCCTGACTATGTGTTCGAAAGCGTGCAGGAGCTAGTCAGCGCGGTGCTGCCGGGCTGAAACCGGCTAATCTTCCATCAGGTCGCGTATCGCATCGCTCGGTATTTCCGGCGTGAACAGGCTCTCGTCTATGTTGACGAGGGGCGTCTGGTCGCTGACGGAACCCGAGGACGAGGAAGACTGCTGGGACGGGGCGGCGTTCGCATCGACGATGCTGTAGTTTATCTGCATCGCGCTTCCGCACCTCGAGCACTTGCCCGAAAGGATGAGCTCCTTCATCTCGAGCTCGCTGGTTATATTCACGTTCGCTTCAAATCCGCAGCTTGAGCATTTTATGGTCCTTCGGAGGTCGGTCATTCCATCACCCTGCACGCATATCTCATGCGCATTTTATAATATTGAGCATGGGCGGGCATCATCAGGCCTTTTGCGCCGGCACCGGTGCGGCTCCGGGCTTCCCGGCCATCTGATCCTTTATCATCGCGAGGAAGTTCTTGATGAAGCGCGAGATAGAAGAGAGGACGGACATGGAAGCGAACACGATTATTGCTGCGAGCAGCCAGTTCATGGGGAAGATGAAGATGTACATCGCTAAAAGGAGCCCATAGAGCAGGACGAACCCGATCACGGTCCCCACGATGTCCCCCACAAATTTGGCAGGCGGGATTGTGTATCCCTTGCCGGAAAGCCAGAATTCCACCAGCTTGAAGAATTCCTTGCCGACAAAAAAGCACAGCGCGGTTACGAGGGCGATTCCGCCGAAAAGCCACATGTTCATGGCCATGAGCAGGAACGCGGCAATGGCGGCCAGCCAGCCGAGAATGGACAGGACCGTGACTATGAGCTCGCACCACGTATCCACAAGCCAGCGGATGATGCCCCACAGGCCGAGAAGGGGCTTGGTGAAGAACCCGGCCATGTCTTCCACAACCTTGATGGGGCCGCCAAAAAGTCCGGTCAGGTCTTCCACGTTCATGACAGTCACGGGCAGGCAAATGATTTAAGCATTTCTCTCACAGCGATATCACCCGCTTCTCTGTGACTATCTCGTCCATGCGCTCGTCATCGTCGTGTACCGGCAGTTTCTGTACCACCTGGAAGTCAAAGCATATGCCGATGCGGTAGGCAGGCGAGCTGGCGAGATAGCGGTCGTAGTAGCCCTTGCCATATCCCAGCCGGTGCATGCACAGGCCGAACGACACGCCAGGGACGACGACAACGTCAGGCTCGCGTGACGCCTGGCTGCATATCTTCGGAGCGGGTATGCCGAACCTGTCCGGCTCAAGCTCCTCGAATGAGGAAAAGCGGCAGAAGTGGATGTCGTGGTTGGTGACAGGCACTAGCACCTCCTTGCCCGCGGCCAGCGCCTGCCTTATCATGCGGGTGGTGTCCACCTCGTTCCCCTTGGGGATATAGAACGCCACGGTCTTCGCCTCGGCGAAGCGGGGCCTGAGGAAAAGCTGCTGCATCACGGCCGTGCTCATGGATTCGACTGTGCCCCTAGCCAGCGCATCGCGTTCCGAAAGCATTTTTTTCCGCAACGCCTCCTTGAGGTGCCGGACCATCGTATAATATTACGCTCGAACAGTTAAAAAACGTTCGAGAGGAGAGATTTGCATGGACGGGATTGCGAAATACGTATTCGAGGCAGGCATGCTGAAGCGGATTGCACGCAGCGGCTGGTGGGCCGAGGGCGTGAAGCACCCGGAAAGCGTCGCGGACCACTCGTTCCGCGCCGGGGTAATCGCCTTCATCCTCGCACGGATGGAAGGGCTGGGCGACGCAGCGGCGAACCGATTGTGCACCGCGGCAGTGTTCCACGACATGCACGAGGCGCGATTGCTCGATTTGAACAAGATAACTGCACACTACATAAAAGTGGGCGAGAAGCTGGAACGGCGCGTGGAGGCGGATCAGGCTGGGCAGATGCCGGCAGAATTGCGCAACTCTGTGCTTGGCATCCTCAAGCTTCCGCCACGCGAGCGGACGCTTCTGAAGGATGCAGATTACCTGGAGTGCGCGTTCCAGGCGAAGGAGTATGCCGACACCGGCCACAAAGGGGCTGCCACATGGATTGAAACGATTTCCGGGCGGCTGAAAACAAAAAGCGCAAAGGCGCTCCTCGCGCAGATGAG
>CAYZNP010000040.1:0-6760 GCA_964479815.1 Microcaldota archaeon | reverse complement strand
TACGGCGACGTACAGGGCGTCTTCTTCCGCGCCGGAACGGTGACCGAGGCGAGAAAGCTCGGCCTGAAGGGCTGGGTGCGGAATAACGCCGACGGCGCTGTAGAACTGGTGGCAGAGGGGGATAGGGCTGCCCTCGGGCGCCTGCTGGACTGGTGCTCCCATGGGCCCGTGGGCGCATCGGTATCTAAAGTCGAACACCGGTGGTGCGATGCGACCGGCGAATTCGCGGATTTCGGGGTGCGCTACTAGAGTTCCGCGGGCGCTCGGTTTATTCCTCGGTCATGGCGCCGCTAGCGGAGAAACGCCAGGTAGAGGATTTTTATGACCTTCTAAACAAGATAGCATAGGTGTTACTATGACGCTCTTTGAGGAAGCCAAGAAGATGGTCGCCGGAGAAGTTACAACTGACAGTATATCATTCTCAGCCACTTTGCCGAACAACACGATGGCCACAATCAGGATAAGCAAGACTGACAATCCCAACGTCGTCCAGATGCAGGTCAATGACGGCAATCCGGTAAACATGACCAATGTGGTTCAGCTCAGAATGAGCCTGAAGCGCATGGGCGTGGAAACGCAGCCGGCAAGCGAAGTCAAAGGGGCTCAGGAAGTTGCCGGGCCGGCCGAAGTTTCATCAAAACTCGGAGTCATACCGACTCAGATGGGTGAAGTGTCACGGAGCCCTGATGCTGCTCAGCCAGCCAGAGACGTGAGCGAGGCAAAATCAGGAACTCTGTTTGCTACCAGCCTCGCTGCCATAAGCGCCACGGGCCAGAAGGTAGTCATGCAGAAAGATGGCAGTGCGATGATCTCCCGCGTGCAGGAAGGGATAGAGATGCCGATAACCACGCTTCACCCGCTGAACGGAGGCAAGCAGGTGACGATGGAGAATGCCTTCGGCATGAGCCCGCCGATGCAGAACATAGTCCAGATAAGGTCGTCGCTCGAGAGGATGGGCATAGCCCTTAACGAGAGAAAGGAAGTTCAAGGCCCCAAAGCAGTCCTCTAGAGACCAGCGGCCTAGAGTTCCGGGGCTGCCCTGCCCTGCTTGTTCTCCCCGCGCCGGCGGGGGTATGAGTAACGCCGGGCGAACTTGAGCTTCTTCAGGCCGGCCACGGCCCGGTCAAGCTCCTCCAGCTCCATGTCCTCTTCGAAATAATTCCTCGCCTCATCCGGGATGTCTATCAGCCCGTTCTCCTCGAAACATATGGGCCTGCCATCAGCGTCGGTTATGGAATCCAGGAGCGCAAAGAGTGCGGCGACCTTCGGGCTGACAGCCGCCGGAAGCCTGAGCTCGCCGTCCTTTTTCCTGTGCGCCTCGAGCATGTTGAGGAGCATCTCCAGCTCCTTCACTTCTTCGTCGAGGAACCTGTTCTCCTTGAGCCATGCTATTGAGAAATCGCTGAAAGCATACCTGGTCAAAACCTCACCTACTTCCATAAGCCGGACAAAATTATATATAGCTTTGTTATCCTTTCGAGCTCTGCAGCTCGAACATCTCCGCGACCTCTCCGCTCGTCGTAATCTCCTTCACGCTCTTGTCGGTGCGGATGCGCACCAGCCGCGGGAACCGCAGGGCGTATCCCTTCCCTGCCTTCATGGCACAGGTGTGCGTCGGCGACTGGGTTATGTTGTCGAAGGCCACCTCCACGACGTATTTCGGCTCCACCCAGAACTCCGGCTTGACACGGTAGTCAAGCGCCCGGGGCGGCTCAGGCGCCTTTATCTTCTCCAGCATCTTCTCCAGCTCGACCATCTCGGCCTCCGAGAAGCCGGAGCCGATCTTGGCGACCGTTTCCAGCTTGCTCCGCTCAGGGTTGTAGACTGCTATCAGCAGGCCGCCGAACTCGAACTCAGCCCTTGAGCCATGGCCGAGGTAATAACCCACGACGACGCCGTCTATGGTGTCCACGGACTTGCCGTAGGACTTCTTGAGCTTTATCCAGGCGAACTTGCGCTTGCCAGCGGTATAGGGCGCTGCCAGGTCCTTGGCCATTATGCCCTCCAGCCCCTCGGAGAGCGACTCGCCGAATATCTTCTGCAGCTCCTTCGTGCTGTCCACGAGGATGGCCTGGCTGGGCTTGAGTATCTTCCCCCGGAATACCTTCTCGACGACTGCGCGCCGTTTCGCATAGGGCTCGTTGGTCATGTCCCTGCCGTCCAGGTAGAGCACGTCGAAAACGAACAGGTTCAGCGGGAACTCCTTTGAAGCCGCCTCTATGCCGTGCTTCCTGCGCCGGTGCATGGTCTGCTGGAACGGGTAGTAGCGCTTTTTCACAGTGTCGTAGGCGAGCGCCTCACCCTCGAATATAAGCTCCTTCGCCTTCAGGCCTTTTACGGCTTCTACGACGTCAGGGAACATGGCGGTCATGCGGTCCAGCCTCCGCGAATAGAGCTCCACCTTGTCCCCTTTCTTGTGGCACTGAAGCCTGAAGCCGTCATATTTCATTTCGATTGCGCACTTCCCAAGCCGCTCGATTATCTCCTTGGGCGTGCTCAGCCGCTCGGCGAGCGCTGGCATGAGCGGCTTGAACGGGGTGACGGTGAATTTTTCTATGCGCTCAGGGCTCTCATAGAACACCTTGGCCACATAGCCCAGGTCAGAGCAGACGTTATATGCGCGTTCCAGCGGCTCGCGCAGTGACTTGTCGCCGGTGCGTGCAACTGAAAGCGCGTCTATTATCGTCGGGTCACCCACACCCAGCCTGAGCCTGCCCAGCACGAACCGGACGAGGAAGCGGCCCTCCAGCGGCGAGGCGTTGTTCAAGAGCTCCGTCAGCAGTTTTATTTTCATCTCCTGGCTGCCCGCCCCGGATGCCCTGGCTATCTGGACCATCGCATCGTAGACGTAGGTGACGCCCATCTCGGTTGTGGAAAGCGCGGTCTGCTTCTTCCTGCCGAGCAGGGCCTCGGCGGTATCGCCCAGGTCGCCGCTCTTCTTGTAGTGGTCCTCCACCTCCTTTTTGGAATAGCCGGCAGACGCTGCGATTGCTTCAATCGCAAAGCGCTCGCCCACGCCCAGGTCTATGCCCTCGTAGGGAGGCGCGAGCATGCCCTGCAGCAGGTAGACAAGCTTGTCGATGTCGGCGGCGCGCGCCTTCTTCAGGAGCTCTGCGAGCAGGCCGGTCATCTCCAGCCTGCCGCTGCGCTTCTCGATCTCGCTGAATACGGCGGCCGCGTCTGAGAACTGGAGCATGTTTTCCCCTCGCCGCCAAACAATAAAAAGCAAGCGTTCGCGCCCACAGCGGCTTTGCGTCATCCTTTGATTTTATCGGCCTGAAGGAGGCGTATTGAATCCTTCCTTCTCGAAACGGTCTGCCAATTCTTTCGCTTCACTATCGCTGAACTGGAACGGCGGGTGCTTCATCAGCCAGGCGCTGGGTCCGATAAGAGGGCCTCCAATCTTCTTATCCAGGGCGAATTGCACGTACCTGAGCGCATCGGCTGACACGCCGCTGGAATTCGCTTTGTCGTCGACCTCCAGCCGGACTTCCAGGTTGTACGGGATGTTGGCCCACATGCGGCCTTCAATGCGCATGAACATCAGCTTGGTGTTGCCGAGGAACGGTATGAAATCGGATGGCCCGACGTAAATCTGGTCGTCTTCGAGCCTTTGGGAGAGCTGGGACTGGACAGACTCAGTCTTGGAAATCTTCTTGCTCTGCAATCTGCTGCGTTCCAGCATGTTGCTGAAGTCGGTATTCCCACCGACGTTAATCTGGTATGTTTTGTCTATTTTTGTGCCGCGCATATCACATAGCTTGGCGAGCGTCCTGTGGACTATCGTGGCCCCCACCATGCCCTTGTAATCATCCCCCAGGACGGGCAGGCCCTTCTCTTTGAATCGCTTGGCCCAGGCAGGGGTGCTGGCTATGAATACGGGCATCGCATTGACCATGCCGCAGCCGGTTTCCAAGGCGACTTCGGCCCAGAACTCAGTAGCCTTCTGTGAACCTACGGGGAGGTGGTTCAGGATTATCCTCGCACCGGTCCGTTTTATCTCCGCAACGGCCTCTTCCTTCAGCTGTTTTACGGTCTTTGTCTGTTTTATGGGTTTTATCATGTTTTCGACGTAAATACCGATGCCGTCCAGTATCGGGGCCTCTTTCACGGTTCCTGAGCAGCAGGAAACGGAATCTGTCCACCTCACCTTGTTCGGATACTCGTATAAGGCCTTACCGAGGGGTTTGCCGACCTTGTTCTCGCCCACGTCAAAGGAAGCGACGAACTCGATATCCTGGATCGTGTATCCTCCGATTTTTTCATGCATGACACCGATTACCTTCTCTTTGGGGTGCCTTTTGTAGTACTCGATTCCCTGGACGAGCCCTGCGAAGCAATTCCCCACGCCGACGACCGCGCACCTTATCTTTGGCATAAGCATCACCATGTCAACTATCTTATAATTGTTAAATAGTAGCAATGTTTTAATTACTTACCAAATCATGGAAGCCAACGAAACAGATTATGGGCTGGGCCGGGTCGCTCTCAAGATATAAACAGGCTCGTATCTGCAATAGTCTGATTCGGTTACATGCGTGCTACCTATCCGGAAGTATTTTTCTGCCATCCGTTCAAAAAGCGCTTTCGGTGGGTGGACTGGCCTGGCGTTGAACTTTTCGTACTTTTTCTGAAGCCTCCAGATTGAAGCATAATGGGGCCTGTCTTTCAGTTTTTTTAATTTCTTAAGATAGCCCTGGAATGACGAGCGATAAGTCTTCCTGCTATGAGCCGTATAAACAAGGTATTTAGTGAGGTCTGCTGGACTTTTGATCTTTCCCTGTTTCCACCGTTCTTTTACAACCGCCAAGCTGACGAGCTTGTCTTTCGGGGGCTCCACCATAACCTGCATCACGCATAAGCCGTCTTTTCTAAGGAGCGTTGAGCATTTTTTTAGCAAGGCTTCCCATTTTTTCAACGGCAGCATGTTGAAAGAGTCGTCAGCCAGAATAAGGTCAAAAGAACCTGCCGGAAGTTCCATCGTTATCCAGTCAGAAACTACCCTGGTTTCATTCTTCGCTTTTGGGCTGCAGAGCAGCCCCATGGCATTGAGCATCACAGGTGAGCTGTCAACGGCAAAAACATGATAGCCGTATTTGGCCCCGATGCTCCGCAACTCCGGCGTCGCCCCCAAGACAAGAAGCCGGGGATTTTTGCGCTTGGAGAGCTTTCTGGCATAGCCGTCCATTATCCTGACCAGCCCTTTCGAAGGCCTGATCGTGGTTCCTTTGTATTTTTCCCACTCGGCCGCAATCTTCCTTGCTTGGGCCGTTAGCATATAGGCCATGAACAACATTGGAAGTCAATGTAAAAAAGATTGTGCTTTGAGCAGGTCGAGGATCGTAGGGAATTTATAATAGCCCGTTGACACGCTAAGATGGCCGCCACCGGGTATCAGGTGGAAATGCGCTTCCAGCTCCAGCGCCAGTGTCTGCGCCGCCAAAGGATCCACCCAGATGTCATTATCAGAGGCGTATATGTCGATTCTGCGTGCTTTCCTGCCTGCTGGTCCGGTATCCAGGTCGTCATAAAAACGCAGTATTGCCTGCTGGATCTCAGGGGTGGGGTACTTGTCTGCATTCTCCACGATTCTCGCACGGCTCACCGGAGAGACCAGGACGACCAATCCAACCGATTGAATATGCTCACGTCTGAGCAGGTGCAATATCGTAGTGCAGCCGAGAGAATGTCCAACCAGTGCAGTCGTCTCGTTTATTACCGGGGCCAGCCTTTCCAACGCATTCAGCCACGCTGGCAACTTGGGTTCCCCAAACCTGCCCGGCAGCTTTGGGCAATGTGCTTCAGTGCCCAACGCCTTGCATCGCCTTTCCAGCCATCTCTGCCAATGAGTCGCTCCACTGCCCATCCAGCCCGAAACGATTACTACCCGGCTGTAAGCTAATCTTTGCAGTGTTTGCATATATACATTTATGTAACTAAAGGTTTTTATTACCGGCTTTTGTTTCTCAGGTTTTGGTCTCTCAGTGGCATTGGCGGCGAAACGATTAAGAGGCTGAACGGCAGGGTATTATCATGGCTGAGAAGAACCAGCCGCTCATAGTCGAGCTGGAGCAGTCGCACCAGTGCATATCCATCGAGGTATGCGACAGGCTCAAGGACGTAAAAATCAAATGGCTGGCGACCATCGGCGGCGATGAGAAGACGGTCACCAACCTTTTCGAGGTGGACACCGAGAACCTGAAAGAGACCATCAGGAAGGCGAGGGAGCACAAGAACATACGCGAAGTGCAGGTGGTCCTTGTCGGGCCGAAGAGATCCCAGCTAGCCGTGCGCCAGGACAAGATGGTCGCCACGGCACCCTACCTGGCGAAGACCGGCACCATGTGGCTGCAGCCGACGTGGAGCGAGAAGGGCGTGGATCATGTCACCATGCTGGCGCCGAGCTACAAGAACCTCAAGGCGTTCATGGACCTGGTGAAGGAGAAGGGGTACGACCTCAAAATCAAGTCGAAGCACTACATCAAGCCGGATGAGGCGGTCTCCCTGGACACCTTCCGCTCGTCGGGCTTCACCAAGCTGAAGTTAGCCAGCGAACTGCTCACGGAGAGGCAGATGGAGGCGTTCGACCTGGCCTGCCGCCATGGCTATTACGAGGAGCCGAAGAAGACCAGCATAGAGGAGCTCGCAGGAAAGCTGGGCGTGAGCCCATCGACATACGCCGAATTGCTGCGCAAGGCAGAGCGGAAACTGCTTCCGGTGCTGAACGACATCATGCGATTCATGAAATAACCGCTCCACA
>CAYZNP010000039.1:0-6908 GCA_964479815.1 Microcaldota archaeon | reverse complement strand
GTGAAGGAAGGCGACGTGGTGAAGGCCGACCAGACCATCGTGGACGTGGAGACGGACAAGGCGGTAGTGGAGCTGCCTTCGCCGGCGAACGGGACCGTCTTGAAGATAAATTTCCACGAAGGCACCCAGGTGAATGTGGGCGAGACACTGGTCGTCATAGGCGAGCCGGGCGAGAAGGTAGTGATAACGCCGCAACCCGAAGCGCCAAAACCCGCGGCTGCAGCCGCCCCGCAGGCAAAGCCAACCGCGGCCGGCGCGCAGGAAGCCCTAGCGGCACCATCCACCCGCAAGCTCGCGCGCGAGCTGAATGTAGATATCACAAAGGTGAAGGGGACAGGGCCAGCCGGAAGGATAACGGATGAAGACGTCAAGGCAGCGTCAGGCACTGCGCAGCCACAGGTGCAGCCGGAGATAACGAAAACGGCTGAAGGTGACGTCAGGATACCGCTGAGCGGGATAAGGAAGATCATAGCCGAGAGGATGACCTATTCCAAGACGCACATACCGCACGCCTGCGGCATGGACTTCGCCGACGTCACGAATCTCGTGGCGATACGCGAGAAGGAGAGGCGCATCTTCCAGCCGGAGGTGCACCTGACGTACCTGCCGTTCGTGGTCAAGGCGTGCATCGTCGCATTGAAGAAATACCCGAGCTTCAACGCGCATTTCGACAACGACAGGAACGAGCTCATAGCCAAGAAGGACATAAACATCGGCATAGCCGTTGAAACGCCAGAGGGGCTGGTGGTGCCGGTCATAAAGAACGCTGACCGGAAGTCCATGGTGGAGCTCGCAGGCGAGATAGACCGCCTGGCCACGCTCGCACGCGAGAAGAAGCTCAAGCTCGACGACGTCAGGGGCGGGACGTTCACCATAACGAACATAGGCAGCATAGGCGGGTTCTTCTCAACGCCCATAATAGACCCGCCCCAGGTGGCCATATTTGGCGTGCACAGGATAAAGGACATGGCGCTGGTGGTGAATGGCTGCGTGGCGGCGAGGAAGGCCATGGGCCTGTCCATCTGCTTCGACCACAGGGTCGTGGATGGTGCCATAGCGACCGAGTTCATGAACGTGGTGATTCAGCACCTCCAGGACCCAGACCTCCTGCTCGTTGATATGGTATGACGCTGAAAAACGCCGATATCGCCAGGATACTCTACGCGATAGCCGAATTGCTGGACATGCAGGGCGTGCAGTTCAAGCCGCGCGCCTACGAGAAGGCGGCGCGAACCATAGAGAGCCTGCCGCAGGAAGTGTCCGAGATATACGGCAAGGGCGGCACGGCCGCGCTCATGGAGCTGCCTGGCATAGGCGAGGCCATCGCGGGCAAGATGGAGAAGCTCATAACGACCGGCAAGCTGGACTACTACGAGGAATTGAAGAAGCAGTTCCCGGTAGATGTGGAGGAGCTCATGTCCGTGCCGGGCATGGGCCCCAAGAGGATAAAGCTGGTCTACGAGAAGCTGGGCATCAGGAATCTCGCGGAACTGAAGAAGGCGGCAGAGGCGCACAAGCTGGCAGGAATCCCAGGCCTGGGCGCAAAGCTCGAAGAGGACCTGCTGAAGGGCATAGAGGTGGTGAGCGCAGGGAAGGAGCGCCACGTGCTCGGCCACATAGAGCCGGTCGCGGAAGATATCCGCTCGCGCCTGATGGGACTGAAATCCGTAAAACGTGTTGCAATCGCAGGCAGTTACCGCCGGATGCAGGAGACCGTAGGAGACCTTGACTATCTTGTGATATCATCCTCGCCCCAGGAGGTCATGGGCTTCGTGACGCACATGCCGGACGTGAAACAGGTCATCGCAGGGGGAAAGACGAAGACGGCGGTGATGCTCAGGGACAACCTGCACGTGGACGTGCGCGTGCTGGGCGAGAACGAGTTCGGAAGCGCGCTGCAGTATTTCACCGGGAGCAAGGACCACAACGTCGCGTTGCGCAAACTGGCGAACTCCAAGGGGCTCACGCTCAGCGAGTACGGGCTTTTCACCATAAAGGGGAAGAAATGGGTCGCCGGCCGGACGGAACAGGAGATATACGCCAGGCTCGGCCTGCAGTACATAGAGCCGGAGCTGCGGACGAACAGCGGCGAGATAGAGGCAGCGCAGAAGGACAGCCTGCCGAAGCTCGTGGAGCTGAAGGACCTGAATGGCGACTTCCAGACCCAGACGAAATGGAGCGACGGCAACGACAGCATAGAGGACATGGCAAGGACGGCCATGGCCATGGGGCACAAGTTCATCGCCATAACCGATCATGGAGGCAGCGCGCTGCCGGTTGCCCATCCGCTGGACCCGAAAAGGCTCGCTGCGCAGGCGCGCGAGATAGACCGGCTGAACGAGAAGCTGGACATCACGATCTTCAAGGGCACAGAAGTCGACATAACAAAGGATGGGACGCTCGCGCTCCCGAAGAGCGCGCTGGAAGAGCTGGATTTCGTGCTTGCGGCGGTGCACAGCGGCTTCAAGATGGCCGAGCTGGAGATGACGAAGAGGATTGTCAATGCCATGGAGTCGTATCCGATAAACGCGTTTGCGCACCCGACCGGCAGGGTGATAAACCAGAGGGAGCCGTACGCGGTGAACATGGAGAAGCTTTTCGACGCGTCCAAGGCGACCGGCACCTTCCTGGAGATAGACGGCTTCCCGGACAGGCTCGACCTCAAGGACGTGCACATCCGCGCTGCCAAGGAGGCGGGCTGCAGGTTCACGCTCTCCACGGACGCGCACAACGCCAACCACCTGGGGTTCCTGAAGTTCGGCGTCGCCCAGGCGAGGCGCGGCTGGGCCGAGGCCAAGGACATACTGAACACCTGGCCGCTGGATAGGATTAAGAAAGAGCTCGAAAAAAGGAAATGAAAGATACGAGGCGATTCAAATAGTCATGGGGCAGCTCACTACTGACGTGGACGTGGCGGTCATAGGCGCGGGGCCGGGCGGCTACACCGCGGCCATACGCGCTGCGCAGCTGGGGCTGGAGACGGTGCTCATCGAAAGGGCGCTGATAGGCGGATGCTGCACGAACGTGGGATGCATACCGTCCAAAGCGCTCATACACGCAGCGGACGTGAAATACGACGCCGAATCGCAGAGCGCGAAGAAGATGGGCGTCAACGCGAGCGTCTCAGTGGATTTCGCGAAGATGCAGGCATGGAAGGACGGCGTGGTGAAAGAGCTGCGCGACGGCATCGTTACGCTGTGCAGGCTCAACGGCATCGAGATGATAGAGGGGCAGGCGTTCTTCACTTCTTCGAACACGCTGTCGGTTGAAACGGAAGCGGGGCTGAGAGGCATCAGGTTCAAGAATGCGATAATAGCGACAGGAACGAAAATCAAGGGGCTGGACAACATTCCTTTCGACCACAAGGGGATAATAAGCTCTGACGACGTCTTCTCGCTCACTGAAGTGCCGAAAAACCTCGTGATAATCGGCGCAGGCTACATCTCAGTGGAGATGGCCAACCTGTTCAGCAAGCTCGGCTCCAAGGTGACGATAGTCCATCATGGCGACCGGCTATTGAAGCGGATGGAACCGGAGGTCACTGAGCTGCTGCTGAAGAAGATGAGGGGGATGGGCATAGAGATCCTTTTCAAAAGCGAAATAGCGCGCATTGACGGCGCGGATGCTGTGGCGAAGACGCCGGACGGCGAGAAGCGCATCCATTTCGACAAGCTGCTGGTGGCGGCCGGGCGCGTCCCGTACCTTGACGGCCTAGGGCTGGACAAGACAAAGGTCAGGCTTGACGACTCGGGACTAATAATCGTAGACAGCGCCATGAGGACAACGGACAAGAGCATATATGCGGTGGGCGACATCGTGCCTGGCCCGCAGCTCGCGCACAAGGCGTTCAGGGAAGGCAAGGTCGCGGCGGAAGTCATAGCAGGCAAGAAAAGCGCCTTCGACAACCGCGCGATGCCGATGGTCGTATTCTCCAAGCCGGAAATCGCCAGTGTCGGCCTCACAGAGGAGGAAGCAACGAAGCAGGGCAGGCCCATCGTGGGCAGGATGCCGTATTCCGCGTCCGGAAGGGCGAAGACAATGGGCGCGACGGACGGGTTCGTCAAGGTCATCGCAGGCTCTAACGGGATGATACTGGGCGTCCACATGATCGGCGAAGGCGCAGGCAGCGTGATCGCCGAGGCCACGCTCGCCATCGAGATGGCCGCGACGCTTGAGGACCTTGCTGCGACCATACACGCGCACCCGACCATGCCTGAGGCGCTGGCAGAGGCGGCAGAGGACGCGCTGGGCAGGGCCATAGACATATACCACGGCAAAAAAGGAGGATAACCATGAAAAAAATCATCGTTATGCTGGTTTTGGGGATACTACTGCTTGGATGCGCGCAACAGACGCAGGCGCCGCCAAGCGCCACGCCGAACGCAGGCCCCCTGCCCTCAGGCGGAAGCGAAGAGCCGGTCGTGCACATGAAGGATTTCGCATTCAACCCCGCAGACGTGACGGTAAGGAGGGGCGGCATAGTGACCTGGGTGAACGACGACAGCGTGCCGCACATCGTCAAATTCCCTGACTTCCAGTCAGCGGCGCTAGCGACCGGCGATTCCTTTGAGCACAAATTCGACGCGCCAGGAGAATTTTCCTACGTCTGCGGCATCCACCCGTCCATGCAGGGCAAGGTGACTGTCAGGTGACGCTCAGGGATTTCGCCTACGGGACGCTGATACTCGGCAAGCCGCTTGTGCTGTGGCTTGGGCTGCTCGCATTGGCATTGCTGCTTTCCGCGGCGGTGATGATGCACCTGAACAAAAGGCTGAAATTCGCGTTCGAACTGCACAAGAAGGTCGCGTTCGCCGGCCTGGCGATCGCGATAATACACATGATACTGGCCCTGACTGCGTATTTCTAGCGCATCCAGTTCCATTCTTTTTTGCGGTAGCGCTCGCTTGCGAGCTGTTCAGCGCGTGCTAGCTCGGATGGCGCCACCTGGCCGATTTCAAATTGCTTGCCTGCAGTGAAGCCCTGCATGAGCGCATGGAGGACGAGCGCGCGGGAAATCCCAGGCCTCTGCTGCGTGATTGAAGTGACCCGTTCCTTCACGTTCGCTATCATCTTGTCCTTTATCTTCTCGTCAGAGACCTTCAGCACCGAGAACATCCTGTCAGCGTCCACTGAATAGAGCACCGTCCCGTGCTGGAGAAGGACTCCGCCGCGCCGTGTCTGCGCATTGCCTGATATCTTCTTCCCGCCGACGCTTATGTCGTTTATGGGCCTGAACTCTGCAGTCATGCCGAGTGAGGCAAGCGAATCGCATATCCAGCCGCAGATGAGCCTGTATGAGGCGAGTATGTCCGAAGGGAACAATTCCTGCTTCCCTATCACGCTATAGGTTATCTCTCCAGCGTTGTCATGGTAGACAGCACCGCCGCCGGTGCGCCTGCGGATGAAATCGAAGCCAAGTTCGCCGCAGCGCTTCAGATCCACTTCGTTCTCCAGGCTCTGGAAATAGCCGATGGATACCGCACTGGGCTTCCATCCGTAAAAACGAATCGTGGGCGGCCCGCCTGCGGCGACCGATTCGCTCACGGCCTCGTCGATGGCCATGTTCATGAACGCGTCGTTCTCCGCATAATCGATGATGCGCCAGTTCATCCGCTCACCGCGCGCCGGAAAATCCTGGCGAAATCCTCTGCCGTCGCCCCGATGAGCTGGGAGCCTGCAAGCGCAACGCCCAGCCGCCTGGCCACTTCGGCCTCGCTAGCGGAAATGGGCAGCCCCTCCAGCGACCGCTCCACGCCGTTTATCGCCTCCTCCGGGTGGAGGAAGAAATCGCCTGTGATTTTCGCCCTGCTGACGACGCTGCCGCTGGCCCAGACCTCAATCGCAATCAGCTTGCCGTTGGGTATTTTTTCCTCGCATCTCATGGAATGATAGGGATGGGAAAAAATATATCCCTTGCCACAGAATGCATTCTGTGGAAAGTGTCACAATCAACGGCAGGCCATTCGCCATAATGCGCATAGCCACTGCCAACAGGAACGCCACCGCGCGCCTCCGGGACGGGTCAATAGTCATAGGCCTGCCTTCACGCTGGCCGGCGGACGAACGCGAGCGTGTGGGCGCCAGCCTCCTAAAAAGGGCCGTAAGGGCCATAGAAAAAGGCAGATGGAAGCTGGACAAGGGCGGGAAGGCAAGGTTCTTCCACGGCCAGAGGCTAAAGGCGCTTGGCAGGGAATACGAGATAGTGATCGCCAGGGGGAGCAGGTTCGGCGCGAGGGCAGCGAACGGCCGGATAGAGGTGAGGGCCGCGGAGCACCCGGACGCGGATACGCGGATATCCGAGCTGGTGCGGCGGGAGATAACCAGGGAGCTCATGCCGCAGCTGGTGGGCAGGGTTGTGAGCATAAACCAGCGGCACTTCCAGGCCACTATCCCTAAAATCACGGTCCGCGACAACCTGACGAGATGGGGCAGCTGCGCGCCAGACGGCGCCATAAGCCTCAATTTCAAGCTGCTTTTCATGCCTGAACGCGTCCTCGAGTACGTCATCGTCCACGAACTGGCGCATACGAGATACCGCAGCCACGGCCCGCGCTTCTGGTCGCTCGTGGAAAGGGCGCTGCCGGACCACAGGGAGAGGAGGAGATGGCTGAAGGAGAACGGCTCTTCGGTCCTGGCCGGGCCGGAAACCCAGCGGCCGGCGCCGGATGAATGCGAAATCGAGGAGCCGTATTGAGGCTACTCGCCGATTACCTTCACCAGCACGCGCTTGTTCCTCTTGCCGTCGAATTCGAAGTAGAATATCTGCTCCCACGTCCCCAGGTCGAGTTTTCCGTTCGTTATCGCCATGACCACCTGGTGGCCCATGAGCTGGCGCCAGATGTGCGATGCCGCGTTGTCCTCGCCTGTGTCATTGTGCCGGTAATCGCCGCCGTAGGGCACCAGCCGCT
>CAYZNP010000038.1:0-7158 GCA_964479815.1 Microcaldota archaeon | reverse complement strand
TTATGCCCGCCTGCATGAAGTCGCGCAGCTTCAGCGCGGTGCACAGGCCGGTGCCCAGGTGGACCTTGCCGGATATCTCGAATCCGATGTAGTGCTTCGGCGAGGAGTAGTTCTGGAATATGCTGCGCAAATCCGCCTCGGTGACGATCTCCTCGGTCGGCTTCCGCCTGACGAGGTCTATCTTGGTTTCGATGTCCATAGTCCTGAGTTAGGAAGGGATTATTTAAAAGTTATGAGCCATACAGTAGAAACTGCCCACGCCTCCGTAGCTCAGTGGTAGAGCGCCTCTCTTGTAACAAAGAGGGCGGATGCAGTTCCGTCCTCTTCGTTAGTAAGGAGGAAGTCGGGGGTTCAAATCCCTCCGGGGGCTTCAAAAACATTAAAATAGGTGTATGTTTTACTACTATCAGCTAATTCAAGAGGTTTTCTGGATGAACATCAGTGACTTGAAGCCGGGAACCGGCAGCGTGAACATCGAGGCGGAGGTCGTTTCCGTCGAAGCGCCTCGAGAGATAAACAAGTACGGAAGGAAGCTCCGCGTGGCCAACGCCACCATAAAGGACGACACCGGCTCCATCAGCCTCGTGCTCTGGAACGAACAGATAGACAAGGTCCAGGAAGGCAGCAAGGTCAAGATAGAGAACGGCTACGTCAACGAGTGGCAGGGCACCCCGCAGCTCACGCTGGGAAAATTCGGCAAGCTCACGGTCCTTTGAGCTGCTATTTCTTCATTTTTCACGCCAGGCCAGCCTTCGCCAGCACAGCTGTGCCGCCTTCATCTGATATAGGAGACGCTCTGGCCGGGGGCGATGAGCTGGGACTCGGTGTTCCTTTTTATGTCCTCCTCGACCTTCTTCATGAGCTTCTCGCTCTCCTTCGCCTGCGCGTCCAGCTTCTTCACGTCTATGGGCATGTCCAGGTATTTCGACAGGAAGAGCACTATCTGGCGCGCAGAGGACGTGTCAACGTAGCCGCCGTGGGTCTCGCCCATGATGCACGAGCCGTCCATGCCCTGGAACCTGCCGAGCGCGGGCAGCAGGCCTGCCGCGCCCACTATGGAGCCGCGCGCCTGGCCGAATATGATGCCGTACTTCCTGAGCTTCGCCCGCAACGCGTCGGAGGTCGCCACGGCGAATATCCTGCGGGCCTCGCTTATCTTGCCGGTGCTGTAACCGCCGACTGTAAGTATCTCCCTGACGCCCATCCTCTGGCAGTAGTCTAGGACCGCGCCCGCGACCTCGTACTGGCCGACCGAGCTCATGGCCTGTATGTCGCCGACGAGGATGAGCAGGTCGTGCTTCCTGCCGCGGCGCAGGTAGAAGCTGTTCCTTATGAGGCGCATGCCGCCCTTCTTCGTCATGAACACCTGGTGCGGGAAATGCGGCGAGATGAGCGTGGCTATCTTCTCCGCCTTTAGCTCCTCGACGAGGTAGCGGCCGACCACCTGGCCGATGAGGCCGATGCCGGGCAGGCCCGTGATGAGCACGCCCTTCTTCAGCTTCTTCGGCTTCTTTTTCTCTATGATGAGCGTATCTTTCATTGGAATCATGCCCCGAATTTCCCGCGGCGGCGGTATTCGCCATACCAGTCGTTGGGGTTGAACCTGGCCGGATGCGCGGAGAGGGTATCCTGGCCGCAGTGGGATTCTTCGAGCGTGTAGCTCTGACATACGTTACAGAAGCGCATCTTTTTCACCCCGATCACACTCATTCTTCGCGCTCTGATTTGAAGTCACAGCTGTTCTTCTGCGCGAAGGCTTTTATATGCTCCAGCGCGCCGAGCAGCTTCTTCTCGCCGCTCTTGTAATCCGGCGCCGTGATGGAGACCTTGTAGCGCGGGGCGCCGAGATAGTGCAGCGCCGCATCCTCGACCTGGAGCGCCTTCTTCACGTCATCGAGGCCGTTGGCCCCGTAGCATGTGAGAGTGACTATGGCCGCGACCTCAACCACCGGCTTCTTGATGTTCTTCCTGCCGATGTCGGTTATCCGCGCCTTGAGCTCCTTCGGGATGTCCAGCTTGTCCAGGGCCTTCTCGTTCAGGCTGGCCTCCTTGAAGCACGAGTAGATGTCGCCGAACTCCGCTTCCATGGCTGCCCGCACCGCCTTGGCGTCTATTTTCCCGCCCGCGGCCTTTATGGCGATGTCCAGGAGCTTCTCTCCCCTCTTCTCGCTCTTGATGAGCTCGAGCTTCTGCTTCTTCTCCTCCTCGCTGACGCGCTTTATGGAGACGTCCACCTGGTTCTTCGTCCTGTCCACGTGGTGGACCTTGACAACGTAGCGCTGGCCCTCGGATATGAATTCGTGGATGTTCTTTATCCAGCGCGGCGCGACCTCGGACACGTGGAGGAACGCCTCGAGGTCGCCGTATTCCGGCAGCGTGCAGAACGCGCCGTAGGGCATTATCTTCTTTATGACCGCGATTACGAGCTCGTCCTCGTCTGGCAGGCCGGCTATCCCACTCACCCGAGCTCCTTGACTACCTTGCCGTGGATTACCGCCTCGCCTCCGGACGGGTGGGCGAGCGGTTCCTTGCACGCGTTGCACTTGACCACCGACGAGGTGTTGCTGAAGATGTTCTGCTCGTTTCCGCACTTGCATTGTACCCTGAGGAATTTAGCCATATCCATCACGCCTTGAACTCCAGCTTCTTGGTCGTCCTTCCGCCGACCACGCGCTCCTGCTTCTTGGTGCACTTGGAGCACTGCAGGACGACCTTCTGCCTCTTTCCCTGCTTCTTCACGCTCTTCTCGCCCGCACGCTTGCTGCCGTGGCCCATGAGCTGGCGCTCGTGGGCGCGGTTGCCCTCGGCGAGTGTGCGGGGCCTCCCCTTGCTCACGGCCTTGGCTTTGTGCAGCTGGTGGCTTTTGCAATAGGGACAGTAGGTGTTTATCTCTTTTGGGAATTTCATGATATCACCAAATAGGAATAACTAATTAACGGCGAAATCATTATAAATCGGTTATAGGAGCTCGGCCATGTGCGATTTCAGCAGCCATTCGGCCTCCGGAGGCGGAAGAAGGCATTCGTCGCCCTTGCGGAACGGCCCGTACACGGCGTTGTCGAGGCCCTTGTACTGGGTCACGTCCTGGAGCAGCCTGAGGCGCCTGGAGCTGCCCGGCGTCGCCTCGTCATTGCCCCACACCTTCGTTATGGAGTCGCGCGACCGCGCGACTGTGGCGCCCAGCTCCTTCAGCATGTCCCGCTCCTGGGGCGTGAGGCCGGCGCCCGCGTTTTCGCCACGGACGGCCATTAGGACGATCTTCTCCTCGCGCTTGGCCTGGATGCTGAGCAGGATTTTCTTTATGTTCTCGTATTCCTTTATGGCGAGCATGGACTGGGACGACAGCGCGTCGCGCTTCTTGGCCGAGAGCAGCTGGGACACCGCCTCGTAGAAGTCGTCTGGAAGCACGACTATGGCGGACGATTCCATCTCGCGCTTTTGGATATCCCTCAAATCAGAATAATTGACCATCTCATCCTCTCCCACCATAAGATGGATGTTCGGATTTTTATATCTTCTTTTTCCCGGCCGCCCCGCTTCCCTCTTTTTTCTGCTTTTTTCCGGTCATCAGGGCTTCGGCCTCTGGCGCATTCCGCTCAGTTTTACGCACGGCGCCCTCTGCCATCGGCTTCGCAAACTCTATGGGCATGTGGGGCCCCACCAGGATTATCTGCGGCTCCTTCTTCTTCAGGCCGAGAAACGCCAGGAAATCGGATATGAGCGCTTCGAGCAGCGATTTCCGCCTTGCCCTGGAAAACGGCATGACCGAAACCAGCTGGGCACCGTGCGACGGCCCGCCGCCCACCACGCCCCAGGTCTGCTGCTCGGTTTCGAGGCAGTTCCTGCACAGCCTTTTGCCGTTCCATATGTAGACACGCCCGCCCAGGTCCCTGCCGCAGCGCTCGCAGGTCTCCGGATAGGAAAGCTCCCGCACGGGCCCTTTCTCGTGGGGCGCTTCAGCCCGCACGTCCTCCTCGCGCATGTCCCTGATGCAGTAGGGGCACATTACCGACCCACGGTACTGCTGGAGCTCGGTCGCCGGAAGGTACATCCTGCAGCGGAAGCACTGCTTGTTGAGGCCGTAGAAGATGCAGGCGGTGCAGTAGGGCATGCCATCGGAGCCGTATTCCATCTCGCCGCTGGCGCCGCACCTGAAGCAGGTTCCCATGCGAAGATAAGGGACGGGAAGATTAAAAAGATGAAACCTGCCGGACAGTTCCAAGCCTGATAGCTAGGAAAAGGAAAAAAAAGAAAATAAAAAGAAAGAAAAAGAAGGCTTTTGGCCTTCCCTTCAGACCTTCTTCAGCTGAGACACGAAGCTCTGGGCTGCTGCGAGGGTGTCATCCTTGGTTGCGCCAGCGACCACTATCTTGGATCCCTGTACAACCTCCTTGACAACCTGCGGCGTCGCGGTCCAGTCTACGGCCGAGCCCTGCAGAAGACCTGCAGTCACGGTGTTGACCTGGTCACCACCCACGCTAATGAGGGTGTTGACTCCAACCGCGTCCTGGTCGAGTATGACCAGGTTCCCATAGCTGCTGTAGGCGTAGGGCATTGCCACGTTCACGGTCGCTGCGTTGTTCGGCATGATTACAGCCGATACGCCAGCCATGTTCGCGGTGCATCCCGATGCGCCACCGGCCGCGCTGCATGCGCCAACCGTCTCGGTGATTTCATCCACCTTGACGGTCACGCCGCTCACGGTCGTTGACTCGCCTTCACCCAAGGTTGCGATGGTCGTGCTCGACGAAGTTGCGTTCGCCGAGGACGGGGCAAGGAACCACTGGGCCTGCGCAAGCTTGTGCGCCATGGTGAAGGTCACAGAGGTTGACGACTGGCTGTCGAACTTCGAGCCGCGCTCGGAGATGTAGCCTGTGTCTACCATCGCTGACTGTGCTTCAACAGGTCCAGACGGCACATCCGGCACAGCGCCCGAATAGAAGTTCGGAGCCGCGTTCGCCGTAGCGTGTGCATACCGGATCTTGTCGTTGTCCGAAGTCAGGGTAAATGTACCCGTGTTCGTGTTGTCCAACGAGTTGAAGTCCATGGTCGCATCAGCCGGAGTTCCAGTGTCGACATCCCTCACACCGAACATGTAGTAGTCTACAAAGCTGCTCGATGTGCCGGTGCCGGCCTTCTCCGCGACTGCAAGCCATACCTGTGGCGTGACTGCAGCACCATACGGGGTTTGACCAATCGCCGAAACAGGGGGCGTGGTCAGCGAGTACAGCAAGTCACCAAGCTGGTTGTCGCCTCCTGCGTCCACGTCGTCACCCCGTTCAATCAGGACCACACCGCCCCTTGGCGGAGTGAACGCGGTGTCGCCGTCAGCGATTGCCTGGTACTTGACTTCAGTACCCGGGTTCACGTACGTACCGTATTCGCCGTAACCGTAGTTCGTGCTGGAGGAAGACTCCTTCATGAACACGGTACCAACTGACAGGTTGGTAGCTACCGACGCGTTATGGCCGCAGGCCGCTGAGTCTGCCCCAGTTGTTGCACCGTCCAGAGTCACGATGAACCTGTTGTCTGAAAGTTCACCTGCGCTGTCGGTTCTCGCAATTGAGAACACAGAGCCGCTGTCTGTTGAGCTGACTTCCATGTAGGGCGCGAAGATGGTACAGTTCACCCTATCGGAAGACGAGTTCAACGGGCCGCTGGCCGCAGAGATGGTCTTGGCAGAGGTCTTGATGTCGAACTTCAGCTTGAATTTCTTGCTGGCATCGAGATCAACACCCTTGTAGGACAGTTTCCACACGACTGGGTCCTGCACCAACGGGACATAGTCGCCCGCGTTCAGCACGTCGTCGCCGCTGCTCGATATCTGGTCGACGCTGTCAGAGTAGACAACAATCGTCCTCAGAGTATCTGGGAGCAACTGCGCTGCCGATCCACTGGCTGCGTCAAGGTTCTTCCATCCGAGCGCTACCCTGTAGCCGTCGTTGGTTCCCTGGCCCTGGTCGAGCTTCTGGCCGTCTTTGAGCTCCAATTCCTTGGAGAAGATGGCTACATCAGCCCACTTCGCACCGAAGGTATAACCAGGCGCTACCTTGTAGACGTGGAACCTGTACTTCTTCCCGTTGATGGTGTACTCCTTGGTCGACGCCGGGTCCACCTTGTCCTTCTTCAGGACGTTGCCGTTCGCGTCCAATATGGACAGAATGGCTGAGGTTATGTCCCCGTGCGCTTCAAGGTCATCCAACTGGAATTTCAGGTCGTCCACCGGGAGCGATTCGCCCTGGTTCAGGATACCGGAAACGGATTCCTTCGCCAGCTTCACAAGACCTCCATTCACAAGCGTGTTTTCGCTTGAAATGGCTGGTGTGGTCGGCGCTTCCATTTCGCTGATTATCCAGTCCTCGCCCAGGAAGCTCAACTTGAGCTTGTGCGTCTCCGTGGCGTCATCCGGCTTCAGCGTCGCACCTGTCTTACAGGAGGTATAGTCAGAGTCCAATGCTACAGAACACTCCGGTACGCCGATCTGCTTTCCACCCGGACCATCGAACTTCAAGGTGTAGGCGATGAATTTCAGGTCGCCAACGACTGCCTTGTCGTCCTTGGAGTACTTGTTGTCTCCGTTAATCCAGATGTCCTGCTTCTCGACAAAGCTCTTGCCCGAGTCTGTGTCGGTCAGGGTCTTCTCCGCAAAAGTCGAGAGCTGGTTGCCGCTTATCCTGTACATGAAGGTCTGTGACAGCCCGATGTTGCCAGTTGCCCCGTCAGTGAACGGGTTGGCATTGTCGGATGTGTCAGCGCCTCCTATCGGATATGCGCTGTCCGTGTTGGTCGCGTCCGTGTCCGGTCTCCTGTCCTGCAGCGTCCTGTCAAGCCAGTCGCCTATCAGGTTGTTACCGGTCCACGTTCCTGCCGCAACCGAGCCTGGCACAGTTATTTCCAGCTTTGCCTTCTCGTTGCTTATGGCACAGGTCCCAGCGGCACCGCCCGTAGCATTGCCCGCAGCGCAGGTCGCAGTCCCCGAGACCTGAGCAGTCAGTGTCTGGCTCTTATAGGTCTCGCTGACTATCTTACCCGCAATTAAAGCTGCAGCAACACCATCGCTCGGCATCGCCTTGCTTCCCACGACAACCTTCGCCACAGGGGCTCCGTTGTCGTCTACCAGCGTCGTTGAACCGAACATAAGTCCGGCGAACGCCGCTG
>CAYZNP010000037.1:0-7522 GCA_964479815.1 Microcaldota archaeon | reverse complement strand
CCCGCTGCAAAGCCTTTAAATTGTTGAGCGGGCTATCCAATCCTGACGCTGCCCGTTGCTTACGGCAGCACCCAGCGACTACAACGAGAGGTGGGCACATGGAAAATCCAGGCATTGAAGAGACTGAAGAGATCTCCGAGGAAAACGAAGAGCTAAGCGAGGAAGTGGAAGCGGCGCGCGAGATGGAAGGCCCGCGTGAGGGCGTCAGCGCGGCACCTGGAATGCCTAGAGCGGCTGAAGCGCCCAGGCGCGACGGCAACACGGTCTACGTGGGCAAGAAGAGCACCATGGGCTACGTGCTGGCAGTAGTCACACAGTTCAACAACGGCGCCCCTGAGGTGTGCATCAAGGCCAGGGGGAAGCTCATATCCAGGGCGGTGGACGTGGCCGAGATCGTGCGCCACAGGTTCATGCCCAACTCCAAGGTCAGGGACATACTGATATCCACAGAGGAGCTCACGTCAGAGGACGGCTCCAGGAACAAGGTCTCCTCCATAGAGATAAAGATCCAGAAGTGAGCGCTTGGCACGGGTGCTTGACAAAGGCGGCATACTGCTCGCGGTCATTTTAGGCGCAGTGCTGCTGTTCTTCGGCGGCCTGCCATACCTGGCGCTCATGCTGGCATTCTTCGTGCTGGCAGTGGTGGTCACGCGCTATGAATACGAGATAAAGCGCGACATGGGGCTCTACGAGCACGAGCGCGGCTGGGAGAACGTGCTGTCCAACGGCCTGCTCCCTGCCCTCCTCGCGCTGCTCAGCCCGCTCACAGGGCCGATGCCGTTCATAGCATCCATAGCGGCCGTGACCGCGGACAAGTTCGGCTCGGAGATAGGCGTCCTTGCGGCCGAAAACCCGGTATCCATCCTCGACATGAAGCCCGTCAAGCCCGGGACGAGCGGGGGCATAAGCAGGATAGGCACCGTCGCATCGCTCGCCGGCTCCACGCTCCTGGCCGTCTGCGCCATGTTCGCCTTCGGCATCAACCCCACCCAGGCGCTGCTTGTCAGCATAGCAGGCTTCGCGGGCTCCGTAGCCGATACGGTCTTCGGCGTGTTCGAGGAGCGCGGCATCGGGACGAAGGGGACAACGAACTTCATCTGCTCCCTGGTTGGGGCGCTGATAGGATATTATTTCATACGATAAGGAGGTTATGACATGCGTGCATTCATACTTGCGGGCGGGGAAGGGACGAGGCTCAGGCCGTACACGTATACCGTGCCGAAGCCCATGCTCAGGCTCGGCGGCAAGCCGATCCTGCAGTACGTGATGGAGAACCTGAAGCGCTGCGGCGTGAAGGACCTCATAGTGACCTGCGGCTACATGAACGAGCAGATAACCTCCTATTTCGGCGATGGGAGCGCGTTCGGAGTGAGGATCGCCTATTCCATAGAGAAGGAGAAGATGGACACCGCCGGCTCGGTGCTGAACTGCAGGGAACGGCCGAAGGAAACGTTTGTTGTCACGATGGGAGACCACCTGACGAACATCGATATCGCCGAGATGGTGAAGCAGCACAAGAAGAGCGGGGCGATAGCTACGATCGCGCTCTACAGGCAGAAGACGCCGCTGGAATATGGCGTCGCGAAGGTGCAGGGCAGCAACATCGTCGGTTTCGTGGAGAAGCCCGTGCTCGAGCACGATTACAACACCGCCATATACGTCTTCGAGCCGGAGATATTCAATTTCATAAAAGGAAAGGAGGACTTCGCGAAGGACGTGTTCCCGCGCATGCTAGCTGCCGGGAAGAAGATAAACGCATACGTGTTCGACGCGGTCTGGTTCGACATCGGGCGCGTGAGCGACTACGAGCGCTTCGTGGAGATATTCGACATATCCCGGCTGCTCGGCGACCTGAAATAATCAGAACTTGTAGTAGAGGGCGAGCGCGACCAACGCGCAGACGACTTCCATCCCCATGAAGGCCAGCGTCAGGTTCTTCTCTGTTATCCCGCCAGGGCCTGCCGCCTTCATGACGACGTGCACCAGGCCCTTCACCTGCCCGAATTTCGGGGAGAGCTTCTGCCCCCTGATCTCCTGGGAGGTGTGCGGCAGCCCCTTCGCCGCCTTGATGAAGAAGTCAAGTATATACGGCGCCATGAGTATCACCCCTGCGGTTTCCAGGTTGCCGATGATCACTGCCGTAGCCACTGCAACGCCAATCGTCAGGTTCATCACGTCGCCTGGGAATACCTTCGCCGGATACCAGTTGAAATAAAGGAATCCGAGCAGCCCCCCGAGCATCGGCACGCATATGAGGAGCATCGTCGTAGAGCCGTGGCTGGCCGCGAGCAGGGCGAGCGTGGAGAATATGACGATGCCCATGCCTGCCTCCATGCCGTTGAAGCCGGCGAGCATGTTCGTCAGGTTGGAGCAGACCGCGACCGCGAGCGGTATGAGCACGAATATGTACACCACCCCGAATGCAACCGGCCCTATCAGCGGGATGCTGACCGTGGTGCTGCCCGCTGCGCTGACTACAACCAGCGGAATGGCTGCGAACAGCGGCAGTATCGCCTTGAGCCACTGGGGTATGCTGATGAGGTCGTCCACGATGCCCATGAACGCGATGGAGTGGATTGTTATTATGGCCGCGAGGAAATAGACAAGGTTGAACGGCGCGGCGTTGAAGGCCAGGATTGCAAGTAGCGCACCCGCCGTGAAGCCGGTTATGACCGCTATGCCTCCCATCTCTGCGATTTCAGGATTGCCAGGCTTGTTCTCGTCCTTGCCCGTCATGCCTGCGGACTGCAATCTCGGTATGAGCTTGTCCAGGAACAGCATGGTGACTGATACTGATGTGAGCGTTATCCAGAGGTAGCTGAGGGCCGGCAAAAGGAACGTTCCCAGCACTGCCAGCAGGACTATGAGCACCGCGGCCCAGTTGTATGCGGTAATCTTCATTTCTTCATCCCCTTCAGGATCTCCTTCGCCCGCTCTATGCTGAAGTTCTTCTCCTCGGCGAGCTTGGACGCGACGACGTCGATTTCCTCGGGCGTCGCGCCCGCGTACGCTGCGATATTCCGCGCGTGCAGCTTCATGTGCCCTTTCTGTATGCCGACAGTGGAAAGCGCGGAGATAGCAGCGAAGTTGCTCGCCAGCCCCACGCAGGCCATCATCATCGCCAGCTCGCGGGATGATTTCACCCTTGCTATCTTGAGTGCTATCCTGGCGGTGGGGCTGGAATTCACCGCCGGTCCCACCGTCGCGAGCGCCAGCGGAAGCTCTATGCTGCCGACAAGGTCGCCCTTCTCGTTCTTGTAGAATCTCGTGAGCGGATGGTACTGGCCCAGCGCCGCATAGGAATGCGCGCCTGCCTCCACTGAGCGCCAGTCGTTGCCCGTGGCCACTGCCACCGCGCTTATGCCGTTCATTATGCCCTTGTTGTGCGTCGCGCAGCGGTAGACGTCATTCCTCGCGAACTCCCAGGCATCAAGCACGCCTTCTATGGTATCCTGGCCCACGGTCTCCTTTTTCCATACAGCGGACGCCCTGGCCTTCCTTTTCACTGCAAGGTTGCTCACTATCCGCAGGCGCACCCTGCCCCCTGTCAGCTCAGCCACTTCCGGTGCCACGCCCTCGAGCGTGGTGTTCACCATGTTCGCGCCCTGCGCATCGCCTACCGCGATGTGGAAATCTACTACGACCATTTCTCCACGCTCCGTTTCCAGCGTCTTCGCCTCGAAGCCGCGGACACCGCAGCCGTATTTCTCGTGAGGCTTCATGAACTCGGAAGCGGCCTTCATTATCTCCTTGCGGTTGATATCCAGGTTCTTCAGCGCGGCATTGGCGTTTGGCACGCCGACAACCTGTATCTGGCCTATCATGACCGATTCGTCGGCTTCGGCCTTGAACCCATCTGGGAGCGCCTGCTTGGCTGCCCTGCACGCCCCGGCTATGACCGACGGCTCTTCGACTGCCATCGGTATGAGCACGTCTTTCCCGTTTATCTTGAAGTGCGTGGCTATGCCCAGCGGGAGGTGGACCGCGCCCACGACGTTCTCGACGTTCTTGTCCGCGACGTCGAGTTTTAGCGCGCCGGTGTCAGCCAGCGCCGCTGCCTCGGCGTCGGTCAGGCCTGCAATGGCCTTTACCTTTTTGAGCCGGTCCTCCGGCTTGAGCTTGTAAAATCCTGACAGTTCCATTGGCGTCTACCTGTAGCTGCTTTCCAGCTTGTCAAGGGCCGTGCCTATGTTTGTGAATGCGATGCCCGCCTTCTTCATGTAGAATTCCCTGAACATGTCCTTCAGGTTGCTGTTGTCGCCCTCTCCCAGGTGGTACCTCCCCTTCACCCTGCCCAGTATGCCGAAATTCTTCAGCCTCAGCAGGTGGTAGTATACCGCCTTGGGGTTCTGCTTCTCCTTGGTAAGCTCTTCAAGCCTCGCCAGGATGTCCTTCGTGGTAGGCGACTGCCTCTTCACGTGGAATTCCAACAGCACGTCCAGTATGTCCAGGAGCAGCTTCCTGCTCTCGTTGGGCATTATCAGCCCCAAGGAGAGCGCCAGCCACCTGACAAGCGACTTGCGCGCAAGAAGCACTTCCTCGGGAAGGGCGAGCTCCCTCACGGTCAGTTCTGAACGTATGAGCTTTGACTCCGGAAGCATGGAAAAGATTCCATGACAAACATTATAAAAGAGAAGCCTATGAGGTAAAAGATACATGGTCAACCTCAGCATCCGCAACCATCCCGACGTGCTTTTCGCCTATTCGACCAATTACGTGGAGGTCATCCTCCGGGTGGAGAACCCGGCCGAGCACCCCATCTGGGCTGAAGCGGACCTTCTAGTGCCTGAGAACCTGTCCCTAAGCCCGAACAGCGTGCTGAAGAAGGGCAGGGTGCGCATAGGCATAGTCGGCAAGACCGAGTTTTTGGAGAAAGCCGTCCGCGTCTACAGCGGCGCCTATACAAGCCCGCAGATGTACCGGTGCAACGCCACGCTCTATATCTTCAACCACGACGGCGTCATAGACGAGCGCATGGAGAAGGCAGTTGACATACGCTGCGAAGCGAAAAAAGAAGCGAGTTTGTGATTTTTTCCGGGCCTGGCGAGCGTGTTTTAAACATTATGTCCCAGAGACATACACATGGTTAAAGATACTGGTACTGCTACGGATAGCATATCCAGGCGATTGAAGGGGTTTGACTCCGACAGGCTCCTGGGAATTGCAAGAATAAATCCTAAGCCCCAAGTGAAAGCAGCAGCCAGATCGGAACTGGCTCGCAGGGCAAACGAGGCGAACGCGCTCATCAGCCAGGCATTCGATATTACCCTGCCGGAGGCCGTGAGAGAAGCAGACGGGATGAAGGCAGTTAAGCTCACAGACGACCTGTTTCAGCTTATTCTCTGGACATCAGGGTTTGACCTGCCCGCCAATGTAAGCATAGGATCCGGACTGAAGGCGGTTGACAAGGCTGTAGAAAAAAAAGACCGCGGTGCACTCGAGCAATTACGCCATAGCGCCGTATCAACTGCGGTGCGGACTGCGGCGTCCCATGCCCTGAGAATAAATGTCTGGCCGAACGTGCTGGCTAAAGATGGCACGCTTTCAGGAGGCACTGTGCCAGCACCAGCCGGTGGAACTGCTAAGAAAACGGACGGGCGCGCGATGCTTAAGAGATAACCCTTTTTCTCAAATGACTTTTATCTCATTGTCGGCGGCCAGGTGCGACGCGTAGCCTACGAGCCCTGCGATCGCGAGGTTGAACCCGAAAAGGAAATACCCAAGCGCGCCGAACGCCAGGCAGGCGACCAGCGTGTGCGTTATGCCGCGGTGGGCCGGCTTGAAAAGCGTGAAAAACACGAAATACGCGCCGATGAGCGCAAGTGACGTGAGCACCATGGTCTGGATGGCCTGCAGCGTGGGGATGCATATTGTCGTTCCGCAGCCTGACATGTAGACGATGAGGAATGCGGCCGCGATCACCGATGCGTCGAGTATCTGCCTTCCCTTGCTCGCATGGTGGTCCAGGTCAGGGACGAGCGCTGCGAGGGCCCCCATAACCATCGCGGCAACGAGCTCGACGATGCCGTGGGTGCCTAAGATGAGCAGCAGTATTGGTGCTGAAACTGCCCCTATCAGCGCATGGGAACGCCAGTCCATGCAGGATAAAAGTAAAGAAAAAATAAAAAGGGAGCGCTAGCCGATCTGGTAGCTTGCGCTTACCGTGACGCTGACTTCCACCTGGCCGGCCGAAAGCTCGGTCTTTGGCGCCCCTGCCGCTTCGGCGACCATTGCATAGTCGCGGTAGAGCGGCTGCGGGTAGTAGCTGGACGACTGGGTCACGGACAGCAGCTTGCCGAGCGAAGCTCCGCTCCCCTCGGCCATGTTCTGCGCCTTGGCCTTCGCCTCTGCCGCGGCATCCTTCAGCAGGTTCTTTTCCAGCGTCCTCCGAGTCTCGCTCTGCAGGGTGAATCCAACGGAGTCCACGAACGTCTGGTTCGTGCCTGCGGTGGACGACGCGTCTATCACATCACCGCCCTTTGTGAGGTCCTTGACCTGCAGGGAGATGGAGTTCGTCACCTTGTAGCCAGTGACGCGGTAGTTGTAGACGCAGTTGTAGCCCCTGGGGTCGCAGGTGTAGTTGGTCTCCGTGACCGGGTCCACGCTGTAGGACGTCGTCTGTATGTCCTCGTCGGCAAGCCCGAGCGCCTTCAGGTTCTCCAGCAGCTCTGCGGTGACCACAGCATTGTCCTGGACTGCCTGTTTCGCTGTTTTCGCGTCCGTCTGCACGTGCAGCTGTATCACCAGCAGGTCAGGGCTGACCTTCTGTGATGCCGTTGCCGATACGCCTATGGCGTGCTCCACCGGAGTGTTCGCCACGTTGACCACTGGCGCGTAATCGCCCTTTGACAGGACGTATGCGCTTCCTACCATGCCCAAAACGAGCAGCACGACCACTCCTATGGCTATCATTCCACATCCGCTTGAGCAGCATTCACTGCCAGAGCAGCATTCTTCTTTTGCCATACACACACCTCATCAATGTTTTTTGCATATGCCCATTGCATCAGGGACTGGATTTCCCAGCTTGTCCTTGGGCAGGTAATCTGAGCATTGGTAGCCGTCCGGGCAGCCGAAGCCGGCGATTCCGCCGCATTCGCAATATGCCACGCACATCATTATGCACGCCGTTCCCTCTGGCGCGCCCCTGCACGCCGAGCCGCAGTCGTTCCAGTGGCCGCGTGCCTGCTCGCACAACTCCTTTGTGAGGCCGGGCGTTCCGGGCCCTGTAGGAGTGGAGTTTGTGATTACGGGCGGGGAGCCGTTCGCAGGCGGCTGGACTGCCATGCAGCCGTAAGACAGCATGACAAGGCCTACGAGGATAGCGAAATACGCCGCGTTCATGGATTAGCATCAGGAAGGAGCAATTTAAACGATTGGGTTTTTGGTGCGGCGTAGGCCGAAACCTGGGATTATGACGGAACGCGAGAGCGGGTTATCGAGTTTATCCGGTTTGTTGAGCGAATTCGGGACGTCCGTTCCGTGGGAAGAAATAGATACATATATATACTACCTGCGCTCC
>CAYZNP010000036.1:5640-7637 GCA_964479815.1 Microcaldota archaeon | reverse complement strand
TCTTATCGAAGCCTGCATCGCCGAACGAGGCGCCGGCTGACGCGCCTTGCCTTAAGAGGTCAAAGAACGCATTGGACTTGCTGTCGCCTGCTGCGATGAAAGCCACGAATGCCTGCGGGGGCTTGCCGCCCTCTTTATACATTTCATTAAAGACCCTGGTCAGTTCCTTCGTTATGTCACTGTTGCCCATGTGCGACAGGTCAGGGGTCTTCTCGATGAGCACCTTCAGCGCATGGGATACATCGGCCTGAGCCTTGGCGCCGAGATCAAGGGGGACTATGCTCCTGACGAGTTCAGGGACAAGCACAGCCACGATTTCCGCGGTCTTCGGCGCATTTGCATACGCAATGGCGATGGCCTTCACCGCCGTGGCTGGGTCCATGCCTCCAAGCAGCGCTTTCACCTGCTTCTGCAGCTCCTCGGGATCCGTGCCTGGCTGGGCTCTGCCTAACAGGATTGCGAGCTCCTGTGCCGCGGTCGCGGTACGCATGGTATCGAGGAGCTTGGCGGTTGCCGAATTCTTCTTCAGCTCGTCGAGTGCCTTCTCGGCCGCCTCGGTGCTGGCCGCCCTTGTTTCGTTGTAGGCCGACGTGACCATGGTGTCGCGGACAGCGTAGTCCTTCGCATACGTTTTCTGGAATTCGCCGGCATTCGAGCCGATGACGCATGCCTGCATCGCAGGCGCGAGCGCGGCAGTCGCGAGGGTGGCGAGCGGCGCGTACATCCCTTCCTTTCCGATCTTTATTTCAGCAAGGATCTTGCCTTCGGGTGATATGACAAGCGTAGAAGCAGCAATGGTGCCATCCTTGGATTGCCTCAGTATGATGGTGCCGTCCTTTACCGTTCCAGCAGGCAGGTCGGCAAGTTTAGCTTTCGCGCCCAGCACGACAACCTCTGTCTTTTTGCCGTCAGAGTCGGTCACCGAAGCACGGCCAAACTCCACCTTCCCGCCCTTCACATTTATGGCGAGTTCCACGGTGCTGACTTTGCCGTCAGGACCGGTCACCGCATAGGACATGCCACTGAGCCTGCCGTTCTTATCCGTTGTTATCGTCACCTTCTTTTCATCAGCGGTCTTGCAGCTGTAAGTGGTGGAGCCGTCCTTGTTGGGCGTGGAATCGAGGACTTTATAGCCGAGGATAGTCGGGTCCTTCAGCCTTCCTGCAGCTTCGCTGTCGTTGATGGCCCTCTGCTCATGGCGCACGAAAAGGAGCTCCATGAGGCCCCTTCCCCAGTCAGCGCCCTTTTTTTTGGTAAGCTCCTTTATTCCGGGCGTGTATTTTAAAATCCCGTCAAGAAGGCTGCCGAGGGGGGTCATTCCGACGATGATTACCAGCCCCACCTTGGCCACGAGGGCGAAGCGGTTGAGAATCTCCCCGACAATGCCCATCTTGGTGAAGACGGGTTTTGCCAGCTCGCTGAGCCTGGCCGGCAGTCCGCCGGCAGCCGTTGTTACCAGCTTGCCGCCGGCACCCATGGTTGTCTGGGTGCCGCTGCCGCCAGCCTGGCCGGACGTACGAGCTTCGTACGTCTGCGTGAAAGCTTTCAGGCTTGCTGCCCTGCCTGCCGCCGTGACTTCTGCCGGCGTTTTTCCCGCGGCCTTTGCCTCGGCCGCTGCCTTTGCCCCCGCGACCGCTGCATCCGCCCTGCCCGCCCTGAACGCAGCCCTGCCTCCAGCCGTACTTGTCAAGGCGCCGACCAGGAATACATTGTGCTTAACTTCCTGCCACGAGTTCTTCACGGCCTGCTTAACGTGGCCCATCAGGCCTTTGGGCCCGGTGCCAGTGCCCTGGCCTTCGGCTTTGGCACCTTTGGGCGCCTCCTTGCCTGCGTCCTTCCCCTTGCCCTTGCCCTTCTCCACCATTTTGCCCACGACCTTTCCCAGCGCTTTGCCTGCGACCTTCCCCAGCACGCCGCCGCCTACGGCCATGGCGGCCACCGAGACGCCCCTTCCCCTCGCCTGGTACCTTATGTGCCTGCCGATTCTCGCGCCGCCG
>CAYZNP010000036.1:0-5540 GCA_964479815.1 Microcaldota archaeon | reverse complement strand
GACGCCCCTTCCCCTCGCCTGGTACCTTATGTGCCTGCCGATTCTCGCGCCGCCGAGGTTGAAGCCCACGAACGGGTTCCTTCCGGTCACGTAGAGCGCGCCGGAAAGCAGCGAGAACACTATTATGAGCGGGAGGCAGATGGCTGGCGTGCTGCTGCCTGGCACAGGGGGCGGGCAGTAGCCGGCAGTCGAAATCTGCGGGAGGTATCTGTCGCTGTTCGGTGTCCCGGGGACTGTGCCGGAAGGCATGATGTCAACCGGCGTATCTATGGTGCCGCTGATCCTCCCGCCATTGCAGCCGTTGGAATACGAAGAGCACAGGGTGTCTATGTTGGAGTAGCTCAGGCACTCGGCAAAGCCGCAGCCGCCGGTTTCCGGGACGCAGAACGGGCAGTAGACGGCCTTGAAATCCAAGCATGCTGTCTTCATGTCCTCGATATCGCTGCAGCTCCCGCCGGAGCTGCAGTAGAGGCTGTTGAAATCGTACCTCGCAGTGCCATCTCCATCGGTGTAAATAAGGTAAAGCCAGGGGAGGCTGGTGCTGCTTGTGGGCGTGACCTGCACCATCAGCGCCGCGTAGGGTAACGCCACCCTCCCGCCGGTGGTCTGGTCCTCGTAGTAAGCGTGCACCTCGAGCGTCCGCGTGCCGCTGTCCACTAGGGAGATCAGCTCGGCCTGGGGACGGCCCGTGAGCTCGTTGCAGGTGGGGCAGGCGCCCTGGTCAGTCCCCTGGGCGGAATAGAGCGAAGCCAGTGCGAGCAGGAATAGAACGACGAGAGAGGGCCTCATGGCTACTATAACCTGACGATACTTTATAAATTTGATTGGTATATTCCCAGCATGCAGCGCGGGATTACGGCACTTGTAGTTTTGCTGATCCTTCCGGCGGCCTTCGCGGCACAGCCGGTCGACCTCGCATTTGCCGTGCCCATCGTCGCGGTAATCGTCGCCGCCTTCCTGGCTATCATGTTCATGATGGCTTCCATGCTGTCAGACCCGCGCCTTGAGGCGTGGGTTAAGTCAGAGATACGCGAATTCGCAGCCGCGCTGATTCTCATCGCCATCGTAGTCGCCTTCTTCACGGCATCCAGCGGCACCATCGGCATAGCCGCGGCGCTCGGCGGCAGCAGCACTTACATAAGCTCGTCCCTCAACGTCCTCGACGGCAACTGGACTGCCGGCTACAACTCGGCCTTCGCCTATGCCGTACGCGCGGCAGCGAAAATCAGGGTGGGCGCCACATACTCCCCTTACCTGAGCATCCCAATCTTCTATGTCAGCCTGACCTACTCCACCGCGCCGCTCGCCGGCGCAGCCATACTCCTCATGCCGCTCAACTCAGCCGCAGGAGGGCTGACCAATGCGATCTACATGACAGAGGGCATCAGGATGCTCATCGTTTTCGCCAAGGCCACCGGCCCGACGATACTGCTCCCGCTCTCCCTCTGCCTCAGGCTCATCCCGTTCAGCAGGAAGCTTGGCAACACCATGATAGCGGTCTCGCTCGCAGCGATGGTGTTCCTGCCTGTGTCGGTCCTCATGGCGGATGCGCTGAACAGCAGCCTCGGGGCAGGCTACCCGGTCCCCCGCATAAAGAACATCGGCGCACTTGACGCAAACCCCTGGCCCATGACCGTATTCCAGCCGATTTGCGCGGCTGTACCGCTGCGCGCCATACTCGGCATGGGCGACCTCATATTCGCCCTGGTGGTCTGCGCCATCGTCGCCCTCGTATGCCTCATAGGCTATGCGGCATGCTTTGCGTCGTGCTTTCCGATCATGCAGAACTGGGTCTATCCCATCATGATGGTGGTGTTCCAGGCCCTCAACACCGGCCTCCTCATCGGATGGGAAGCCCACCTGGGGGCTGGCGGCAGCGACGAATACGCGATGAAGGCATTCAACCAGCTCTGGCCGTTCCTCAGGGATGTCAACAACCTCGTCTTCCTGGGATACATGGACTTCATCGTCATCGGCATAATAACCATGGTAGGCGCAAGAAGCCTGTCAACCGCACTCGGAGGCGAGTGGTACCTGGCAGGCATACAGAGGCTCATATGAGGACCGCATTGCTATTACTGCTGTTGATGGCCGGCGCCGCTTTCGCGCAAGTCACGTCAAGCGTCACCACCAGCGGCAGCTGCATAACCAACGCCACGGACATAATCTTCAGCGAGCAGGGCGGGAACATCATCGCGGTCATCGGCCTCCTCACAGTCATCATCGCCTGCGCCTACGCCGTGGGCAGCTCACTCGGCAACGCCAACTACATCGTCCTGGCCAAGGACGAGGCCTACCACCTCGGATTCTCCATCATCATGCTGCTTTTCTTCAGCGGCATACTGGCATTCAGCTGCGCGCTCATGGACATGTTCTACTCGCAAACGTTCGCCAACCTCGGCACCACCCACTGCTACAGCGAAGGCACAGGGGCGGTCGGCGTGTCCAACTGCTACCTCAACAGCATGAACGGCGATGCGAAGAGGATATCCGAAGAGTACATACGCCAGCACATAGACCAGCTGCTGCACTCCACATTCATGGTGAACATGCAGTGGCCCCTCCTCAACTCCTACAGCGTCACCGCAGGCGCCTACAAGAGGATAGTGTCCAACCAGTACGACATGATACTCAACAGCTTCCTGGTGCCGGCTCTCATGAGCATAGGCATGCAGAAGCTCATCCTGACCTTCATCACCGAGAACTCTGTCAGGTGGATACTGCCCATCGCGTTCCTGCTCAGGTTTTTCCCGCCCACGAGGCAGATGGGCAACATCTTCATAGCGCTGGTGCTCGGCATCTACGTGGTCGTGCCGTTCATGTACGCTTTCAACCTGAGCATGTATGACGTCACGCTCAATGACTGCGCGCCTTTCGCACAGAGCGTGTGCGACGACGCAGTGGACGGGTACAACTGCGGCACAACCGGCGACGGCACGTGCAGCAACCCATTCAGCTTCTGGAACGTGGCCCGCCTGATCCCCCAGGCGTTCTTCCTGCCCAACCTGACCATCGTCGTAGTGGTGACATTCCTTGGATGCGTGCACAAGGCGCTTAGGGTGATTGGATGAGCAACAAGGCGAAAATGCTGTTCGTTTTCCTGCTGCTGGCCGCTACAGCCATGGCGCCGACGGCCGCCTCCTCGACCATCAGCCAGCAGCAGTTCGAGACCGGCACCAGCGGCTTCGTCCTGGAGATAGGAAAGAGCTGGCAGGCCCTGGCGATCCTCGCAATCATGATATCTGCCATCCTGGCTGCCATCGCCTATGCGGTGGGCATAGGTTTCGAGATGCCGGAGCTCAGGGCATGGGCAGGCAGCGAACTGTCGCAGGTGGTAGCCAACGCGGTGATAATACTCGTCCTGCTCGCAGCCATCGTGTTCCTGGACATCTTCATCGCCGCCATGGTGACGCAGAGCAACCTGATAATATGCACGCCGGGCGACAGCTGCCTCCAGAGCGTCACGAACCTGTACCTGGAGGATTACGTATCGGCCGCCAACTCGACCGCAGTGGGCGTGCTCAAAAACAACATAAAGGCTGCGGCCGCGGCGAACAGGAGGTTCGGGGGCCAGGCCAATACGATTTGGCTCCTCCAGGCCGGCTACTCCTTCACGCGGGCTGCCCAGCGCGTCCTGGACCAGGACTACTACGTCATAATATTCGAGTACTGCACCAACCTGCTGTCGTTCATGGAAGCGCAGAAGTTCTTCGTGAGCGAAATATGCTTCAAGATGGCGCCGGTCGTGCTTGCCATGGGGATTGTCGGCCGCGCGTTCTTCCTGACGAGGAAAATCGGCGGCCTGCTCATGGCCGTCGCCATAGGCGCCATGTTCTTCTTCCCGGGCATGTACGTATTCGACTGGGTGAGCCTGGACATGGCGCTCAACGCCGACAAGCTCTACGACACCGACAGCTCGGCCTGCCCGCCGGAGTGCCAGGCCTCTGCGCCGATGGCATACTATTATTATACTCCAGGGACTTCAGGTGGGACAGGCGGGACGAAGCTCGGCCTCATCAACACCAGCCAGGACATAGCCGCTGCCTTCTCGGACACCGATTCTGCAGCCGCCACCAGCGTGCTTCGGGGCACCGCCGCCAGGGCAACCGGCTCGGCCGGTGAGACCACCAATGGCAAGTACATCTACTCGTGCTATTACGGCGACTTTGCCAAATGCCCGTCGGCCTGCAGGGAGCTGCCCTATCCGGGGACGATACCCGTCTGCGCCGGCGTAGAGAACCAGACATACTGCGCACAGCTTCCGCTGCAGTGCAAGGTAATACGCTACGTGCCGGCGGACAACATCGACCAGCCGGAATATGCCAAATGCCCTGCTTCATGCAGGGTGGTACCTCCGCTCAAGTCCGACTGCAGGTACGCTGCGAGTGCCAACGGCATTACTCCGAAGACAACCTTCGGCAACTGCCTCAGTTCGCGCTTTGACTGCAGGATGGGAAACAAGTCCGAGCTTACCCTGTACGGCAAACTGACGCAGAGGCCTGTGCTGCCGGCCGGAACGTCGGACCCGACCTGCACCGCATATGCAAAGGACTGCGTAGGCAGCGCAACTGCCGAACAGTCGTGCATCTACGTGATGCCTGAGATAAGCAGGTGCGACACCCTCTCCGGCTGCGCAAGGTGCCCGGCGTACTGCAGGCTCATGGGATGGCCGGCCGGGACAACGTCCAGCAGCCCTGGCTGGTCCAGCGTGCCAGCGAGCTGCAAATCCGGCAGCACCCTCAGCTCCGAATGCACGATAACCATGGCCAACCTGCCGGACGCATGCAAGAATTCCTACGGTAGCGACTTAAGCGATGACTGCAAGACGTGCCGGGACACGTACGACAGCTGCACGGTGAGCATGCTGGCCATAAACGGCCTCAAAACGGCGGCTACTGCCGCAGGCAACTGCGGCGGTTGCGATGCCGAGAAGATGCTGGTCGGCACCAGCCTGCCGGAAGACTACACGAGCACCGGTTGCTCCTTCGACAACTGCCCGGCGGACTACAGGATGACCATCCCGCTCAGCAGCTGCGACAGCTGCGTCTTCACAGAAGAATCGTACATATACAGCCCGCCGGTAAATGCCCACTGCACCGACCTCTGCGCGCCGTCCGACAACGTGCCCATGGCCAAGTCCGGGGACTACATGAAGATAGGCGCCAGCGGCCTCGTGGGCAAGCCTGAGATACAGGACGTTGCCAAGCTCATGCTGCCGGTTTACATCCTGCCGCTGTTCAACATAGTGGCCACGCTGGTGTTCATAAAAGCCCTGTCCGGCTTCCTCGGCGGAGACATAGAGATACCGGGGCTGTCCAAGGTGTTCTGATGAAAAAACTGCTGCTGTTGCTGATGCTCGTGCCGCTGGCCTTCGCCGCGCCCTGGCAGACGACCGCAGCCCTTGCGGTGGGCGTATCCACGGCCCTGCTGGCGATATTATATATGGCCGGCATGGGATTCGGCGTCAGCGAGCTCCAGATGATGGCAAAGGAGGAGTTCTTCCAGCTCATCGCCATGGCAGTCATGCTGGTCGTGTTCGT
>CAYZNP010000035.1:0-7750 GCA_964479815.1 Microcaldota archaeon | reverse complement strand
TTCGACGAGCGCAACGAGGCTGTGCTCCGCTCTCTGAAGCGCGTGATAACCACGTGCAACAAGTTCGGCGTCACAAGCTCGCTCTGCGGGCAGGCGCCCTCGGTCTATCCCGAATTCGCCGAGAAGCTGGTCGAGTTTGGGATAACGAGCATGTCCGTGAACCCGGACGCGGTCGAGCGGACGAGGAAGATAGTCGCGAGCGCAGAGCAGAAGATAATCCTGCACAGGCTCCGCACGCTGCAGCAGGCAGGCAAGGAAGACGACGAGAACGAGACCCTCGGCCTGGAAGACTGAATCGTACCGTTCTTTTTAGTTATTTCACAGCTGGCTGAGCGTCCCCTTCGGGGCTTCTCCCATCACGCCGAGACGACAGGTGGGACGGTAATCACTATCGATGATCCGCCCGTTGTCGTCACCCCATAGGTGGCGGCCGCGGACAAGAGGCCTTACACCAGCACCATCTATCCTAAAAAGCCATCTTTTTTCCTGCTCGTTCTCTGGTGCCAAGGCAAGTGGAATACGTGTAATCTCATCCACTTTCCCCATCTCGACATTTTCCTGGATAAAGGGGTATAGCAAAACAATGGAGGCCGGAATGACTACAATCCTGCTTTTGTTTTTTGTGTCAAAGTCTTCAGGGTCTATGAACAGGCCGACACGTTCCAGGAATATGAGATCTCTTGGATCCACGCGCCTGAGGTCCTGGGCTATGAGTCCAAGGTCCATGCGCCGATTGAAGCTTTTCATGAACACATCGTTGTTGATGAATTTCGGGTTGGTCAGGTAGCTTCTTGGAAGAACCCAGCCGGTCTTGGAATCGACCACATCTGCCCCTTTCCTGAATTTTCCGTTTTTTTCCGGGTGAACGATGATCTCCCGTGCCCAGGCAGGGTAGTCTTCCATGTCGCTCCATCTGTGTATGCCTTTCCATTCGTGTATCCCGACAAGATAGTCGTCATGCAGAACGTTGGATGCCAGTTTCATGCCTTTGTCTGCCACCCGTCTTCGTGCGTCAAAATATTTGGTATCACGACCCAAAGAAACAAGCGTTTTATAAATAACCTGCATGTTCCCACTTCAATTTTTGATTTTCAGCGCGCTCAATTGTTATTCGACATTTTGGATAGATAACACAATATCGCGTGTGGCCTTGGCGTCGGGGGCTTCTACAGCCACGCCGTCAGCAAGGGACGGCATTTGGGCGAGGTTGATGGCCCGTTCGGAGTCGGCGCAGTAGTCGTAGCAGCGAGCAACAAGACCCACCCGTCCGGTATACTCAACTCTTATAAGCTGCCTAGCATGCTTATCAGCACGATTGATTGCCTCTCCAATCGGGATATCATATTTCGGATCTCCGCTATACCATCCGTTTCTAGGTGCAAAGTCAAAGAGGATGTCTGCCGCATCAGGCTTAACAATGATGTCTTTGCCGTTAACCTCAAGAGAGTAAAGTGGATGTTCGGCAATCAAAATCGCATTTGGCTTGTCCAAGTGTTCTGCAGGCACGCCGGACAGAAGGAATAACCATCTCTCACCTGTCTTCGGATCAGGATACACCAGTGCGTTATCATTCTGACTGAACATTTTGCTCCGGTTGAATGGGGTATGAGGCTCAGCATAAGCCGTCATCGTGCCGGTCCAGCAGACAAACGGGCGACATGAGTTCCTTTCGTCCGTTTCGACAGTGGCCTTGGATATTCTTTTGTTCGAGGGCAGCACAAGGCTTATTTTTTGATCTTGCACTACGGCGATTTCGAATGCAGTGAGCAGACCGATACTTTTTGGCAGAGACTCTTTGCTGAATACCTTAGTGATATCACTGACCAGCAGATATGCATCAAGGGAACCAAGGCGGCCAGCGTCATGTCTCACCATCTCAAGGCCCGAGCCGCGTATAATTTTTGTTTTCTGAACGGCAGCAGTCATGAAATCACTTCATACTCAGGAATAGTTACTGCAAAGTCCTTAAAAATCTGTGTTCCACCACAATTGACAGGATTTGAGAGCGTGGCCTGGAAGACTAGCTCGCACCGCCATGCGTTCCACAACCATGGGCAGCCGCAGGCTTTGCTG
The DNA here is from genome assembly GCA_964479815.1 of Microcaldota archaeon. GTDB lineage: Archaea > Micrarchaeota > Micrarchaeia > Anstonellales > Bilamarchaeaceae > Bilamarchaeum. The sequence continues at coordinate 5,677 of CAYZNP010000035.1, read as the reverse complement.
AAGAATTCAGTCCCTGGTAGCTACGAATGCTTCCTCAAGCGCGTCGTTCGCATAAACCAGGAGTTTTCTCTTTTCCGGGACACCTTCTTTCAATCCCTCAAGGAATTTCTGGTCGACGTTCCCGGCAAGGACGACTATGCCGGCCTCCCGCACTGCGCCGTTCAGGTGCGTGCCTACACTCCTTGCTGTTTCAGAACTACATATTATTGCAGCAGCATTGGAATAATCCGCGAACGTTAAATCCTCTCTTAGCCCTTCCATACGCAAGTCCGGTGCGATAAGAACGTAGCCTTCCAGGCTTTTGTTTAGTTCAGGTAGGTCATATGCCCTCGCCTTAGGCAGATACATGACCGTGCTGCTTTCTACTGCTTTCCTCCCCAGGATTCCCACTCCAAAATCGTTGCGTGGATTGCTTTCTCTTTTTATCTTCAATATCTTCTGGCTTTCCGGCACGTCCGGTTTTGTCACCTCTCCCAAATTGGCTTCGGCGCACTGCACAACAGCCCACTTCCGCCCGTCCGATGCAAGCTCCAGGTACAGCGGCCGGTCAGCCATCTTGTCCAGTTTGCTTACTCCTCCCCTCAATCCTTCTATTATGCCCTTTGCTTCGTGAGACAAAAACGCGCCAAGGAAATGGCTGGCATATCCCACCCCCATCGGTATATCGCCGATGAGCTCCAGTTTGTCATTGTAAATAGCTTTTGCCTCGGCAAGTTCCACTGGTAATGTATACTCCGAAGTTTCCGCTTCAAATCCGTGCAGAAGCCTTGTCTTGGCAAATGGCATATTGGCTCCGCCAATTCCAAATCCCAGGCGGATCATTGCGTCGTTCTGCACAAACCGGGTAATGATGTTTGCATGGTAAACCGGGCCGAAAATTGGCGGACAGCTGCCTAGGTTGTTGCCGACCACCGGGGTTATGAAAATGCCGGGGGGCTCTTCAATACGCAGGCCGACCCTTTTTTTGAATGCAAGCACGGAATCGGAGAATTCCGACTGCATTATCTCCCTTGCAACGCCTTCGAATATGGCGATTCCTTCAGGCGAACTGTCCGCGGCCATGAACCCGGTGTGCCATAGCCCCACGCCGGCAGCGGTGCCTTCGTCGGAGCGGACTGCTATGTAGATGCCGTTGAATGGCGAAACCGCCTCAGCAAAGGCCGCCTTTTCGGATGCAGAGAATTCGCATTTTTTTATCGCCGCTCTTGATTCTCCTGGCTTTTCACAAGACGCGCCTATTCTTTTCAGGTATTCGGCCATGAAATTCGGCGTAATGGAAACCTGCGGTATGGACAGAACGCCCATTTCCGTCTCCGTCATTTTTTCTGTAAGCGGGTGGATTTCCTTCAGCCCTGTGCTTTTTGCGCCGGACTTTCCAGGACCTATGACCTCTTTCGTGACTTTTACATCTACGCTACGGCAACACCCCGTGTCGCAGAATGTAGTGATCATAACATATCACGTGTCGGCATGCCTTTTTAATCTGTTGTGATAGCGCTATTTATGTGTATTCCAGCAGGCCGGCAAGGACGACGACGACTTCAATCCTGGTCGCGACGAACGCTTTATAACATATTATGTTTTAAATGATATAAGGTAATGTTCGTAAGGGAGGGAAGAGTATGCTCGGAGCGAGACAGTTGAGTAAGAGAGACTTAAATGCTAATTCCAGTCATATAAATGCAGGTGCACGCGCTTTCAGGATGCTCGTTAGCGGTGCGGTAATCGCCTCCAGTGTCATGGGTGGGGCTGCCCTGGCTCAACAGGTGGTTACGGAAAAACCTGCGATGCAGATGTCTGAGAGAAAAACATTGGATTTGCAGCTGCAGAACCAATTCCATGCCCAGTATGTGGCAGCCAGCAAGTACGCGAGACAAATGTACTTGGGTGTGCCAACCGGATACGCCGACGAAACGACCGCAAACGCGAAAATAAAGGCACCGCTCATAAGGACACTCACGCAGATAAACAGCCTCTTCAGGGCTTACAACGCGGGCAAGGACTTCATAGACCTCACGCAGATAGCGCCGGGTTACCTCTCCGAAGAGACGCTCAGCGGGATCGAGAGGCAGGCAGACCGCGCTTTCATGGCAGAGGACGACGCAATGATGCAATCAATCGGATCACAACCGGCCATTTCAGTCTTCGACACCATGAGAATGGCGCAAGCAATCGCAATCAGACCCCGACCGGCCATTACAGCCTCCAGTCCACAACCGGTTATTGCACCCTGGATTCGACAACTCGTTGCAGCCCGCATTCAACACCTGCAACTAGCGCCCGGGGAAGCCGCGGTATACAGGCAAATCGCCGATGAACTCGACAGGATAGCCAGCACAACCGCTCCGAGCGTCAAGAAGCAGACCAGGTTGGATGCGCTAAAAACCCGCGATATCATAGAGGCGAATCTCATGATGCTCGAGGAGCAGCCCGCGGCCGCAGATGCTGCATCAAGCATCCGCACACTCCAGAGATTGCGCCAGGATTACGAGAAGAACGCGAGATATGCAAGGGCGCTCATGGCGGCCCGTGAGGCCGCGGTCAGAAACGCAGTCAAGGCGGACAGCCCGGCCAATGCAGCTACGCAAAACCCCAGATAGAAAATTTAGCCGCAGCGGATGCCCCAACGTCGCATTTTATATAGAATAGCGTCTAATGTTTATTACATGAAGGCAGCCGCAAAAGCCTCCAAAACGCAGAAAAGGGCTCCAGTCAGGACAGACATGGACATAAACCAGCTGGAACTTGCGCTGGTCAACCGCGCCCTTGACGGAGAGGAGGTCCCGCCTGACGCTGACATCGGCAGCAACGAGAGGGTGCTGAAGCTGCAGCAGAGGAACCTTCGCGACCTCTGCAGGGAGCTTGGCAGGGAGTACAAGAAGGAAGATCTGGAGGCCATGCTGCTGGCCATCCTGGACGGCGGCTCTGTGCTGTCCATCGGCTGCTTCGCGCCCAAGACCGAACGCAAGCTCGCGAAGACGAGATAGCATATGAGAATACTTTTGCAGTTTCCCGAAGGCCTAAAGCAAAAAGCGCTTGAGCTCGCAGGGAAATATGAATCAGAGGGCCATGAGGTCATCCTCTCGGCTTCAGCCTGCTACGGAGCGTGCGACATAGCCCTGGAGGAGGCGCGCTGGCTCAAGGCGGACAGGATAGTCCATTTCGGGCACAACAGGTTCGTGAAGACGGACCTGGGCGTGCCAGTGGAGTACGTGGAATACAAGATTGACATCGACGTGGGCGAACTTGCCGCGGTCCTGCCGCACCTGAAGCAGTACAAGAACATCGCGCTTGCGACGACCGTCCAGCACATCCACCAATTGGGTGCCATGCGGGCATTTTTCGAGAAGAACGGCAAGAAGGTCTTCACCGCGAAGGGCGAGCGTGCCGAGAAGGAAGGCCAGGTGCTCGGCTGCGACGCAGGTGCAGTGGCCAAAGTGGCTAAGGACGTCGACGCCGTAGTTTTCGTCGGCAACGGGCTGTTCCATCCGCTTGCCATAGAGGTCAGCAAGCCGGTCTTCTTCTATGACACTTCAGCGAAAAAGGTGCAGGATACCAGCGCAGAGGCAGAAAGGCTCAGGAAGCGCAGGAAAGGAGCAATCGCCAAGGCGCTCACATGCAAGCGGTTCGGCATCCTTGTCAGCACGAAGCCCGGCCAGTTCAACCTGGCGCAGGCAGAATGGGCCAAGAAGGAGCTGCGGAAACGGGGATTCGACTGCGCAATCCTCGCGGCGAACGAGCTTGAGCCGCTTTCCGTGAACAATTTCATGGTTTTCGACGCCTACGTGACCACCGCGTGCCCGCGGATGGCCGACGACAGCGAGGAATGGGGAAGGCCGCTGCTGACAGTCGCGATGCTGAAGGAGCTTTTCGCGATGATCGATTCGAACAACAGGGAAGCAGGCGGGGCTAGCGCCCGGATATCATTCTAATCCTGACTTTGCAGTAATTTCCCCGCCAAACTCCAGGTAGGTCTCTTCCCGTTTGTCGTAAACAGGCCAAAGAGGCAAGCCAGCCCCATTCGGGTCTCCTGTCTTTGCAAAATTAACCCAGTAGTCCATCATCCTTTCGGATAATGCGAAGTCTGTTGCGCCATAGCCTTCGGATGAGTTGAGGGTCCCGAAAACGTACGGTATTTCGGCGCTGTGGAACGCGCCGTATTGCTCTCCTTCTTTTGTCGGCGGGATGCGGGTGAACACATAGAAATAGACGGGGGAATTCATCGACTGCGCGACAAACTTTGCGGGCCTCTTCATCGCCTTCAACCCATATTCCTCGCTCTCAGACAGGTTGTCAACGAATATAGTTCCCTCATCCGCGTTATACCCGATCATAAAAGGAACCTGGTTCTGTTTCCCCTCAGAAAAAATGTCTGATGGGTTTTCTGGGAAAAACCAGCCGTCATAAACAGGCGCAAACGAAATCGCGTCCACGTTGCTGAGCGCCCTGGACGGCTGCGCACCGATAACGCCCATCAACGTCATAGAGGAGTCCAAAAGCTCCTCAATAGTCTTGTTCCGCATGCACCTGAGAACATCGCCTGCCTTGTCGCAACCGAGAATCATGGCATATTTCTGGCCCGTGTCAAGTGCCTGGTCGAGAGATCCGGTCGCCTTCTGGAATGCATTATCCTGAATCGTCCCGCTTTCGGATATCGCCCTGCTGAACAATCCTTTTGAAAGCGGGCTTGCTACCTGGTCGGTGACGCTCATGGCACCCGCTGACTCGCCGAAAATGGTTACCTGGCCGGGGTCTCCGCCAAAGGCGGCAATGTTGTTCTTCACCCATATGAGCGCCGCCCGCTGGTCAAGGAGCCCGTAATTGCCTGATACGTTGTTTGGCGACTCTTTGGCAAGCTCTGGAAGCGCAAGGAACCCGAATGACCAAAGCCGGTAGTCAAGTGAAACAACAACCACTCCTTTTTTTGCGAGGCTTGTTCCGTCAAATTCCGGCTGCGCGGATGTCTCTGACACAAAGCCTCCACCGTGGATCCAGACCATTACTGGCAGTTTCTCGCCCGCACTTTTAGCAGGGGTCCAGACGTTCAGGTAAAGGCAGTCCTCGCTCACTTTCCCCAACGGATGGCGTGTTTTAAGCTGCGGGCATGCTGGCGCGAATTCCGTCGCATTAAGGACGCCGTTCCAGGTGACAACAGGCTCTGGTGGCTTCCACCTGAGGCCCGCAACAGGCGGCGCGGCATACGGGATTCCGAGGTAAACCCTTACTCCATCTTCAACCTTTCCAGAAACCAGCCCGCCGTCAACACGGACAGAGCCTTCAGGCGCTGCCGGCGCATTAAAAACGCGGGCATAGGCATAGACCACAAGCAACACCACAACGAGCGATGCGATAGCAAGCAGTTTTTTGTCCATACGCTAGCATCTCGATACATCTTATTAATTCATGCAAATAGGGCGTAAATTGATTCTTATTGGAAAAATCAGTGCCCGGTCTTGATTATCGACTCGGCCTGCACGTGGAACATGTTCATGCGCCTGGACTGGGCAAAGTTCACGGAAGAGAAGCCGGTTATGCCCCTTTCCTTGTGCTGCTTGTCGCGTCCTTCCACGGCCCTGAATTGCATTCTCATTTGGTCACTTCCTGATTTACTTCCTTTTTTCTTTATTTATAAACCCTTCGCAAAAGGTATATATTTCGGTATATATGGTATATACCA
>CAYZNP010000034.1:0-7978 GCA_964479815.1 Microcaldota archaeon | reverse complement strand
GCCCCAGCGGCTCAGGCAAGTCCACGCTCCTCCACCTGATGGGCCTGCTTGACAGTCCGACGTCCGGGAAGATATACGTGGACGGCCTTGACACAACGAAAATCCTGCCAGACGACCAGGCGCGCATACGCGGAAGGAAAATCGGCTTCATATTCCAGGCGTTCAACCTGGTGCCGTCGCTGACGGCGCTGGAGAATGTGGAATTGCCGCTCACCATATACGACGTGTCCAAGGGGGAGCGAAGCAGGAAGGCCACGGAAATCCTGACAAGGCTCAACCTCGGCGCGCGGCTGGACCACCTCCCCTCCCAGCTGAGCGGCGGCGAGCGCCAGCGCGTTGCCATCGCCCGGGCCCTGATAAACGACCCGGAGATAATACTCGCTGACGAGCCGACCGGCAACCTTGATTCCAAGACCGGGCAGAGCGTCCTGGAGATCCTGGAGAGCCTCCATCATGAAGGAAAGACCATAATCATAGTCACGCACGACGAAAGCGTCGTGAGGATTACGGAAAAGGTCGTAAGGATAAAGGATGGAAAGATTGTGAAGGTTGAGGTGCTGATATGAATCAGATGTCGAAGGTTTTGTTTGCGTTGGTATTGTTTGCGGGGCTGGTTTCCGCTGGGCTTTCGGTGACGACTTTTTCAGTGTCACAGAGCTCGTTCAAGCCTGGGGCCAGCGGGGTCATAACCCTGGATATATCCAACCCGCTCGTCACTGGCATCACTGTGAAGTCAGTCAGTTCGGTGTCAATGGAGATATTCTCCCCTCCTGAGATAACAGTCACCGGCCAGCAGTTCATCGGCAGCATCGAGCCGGGCGGGACGACGCGCGTCTCCCTGCCTTTCAAGGTGAGCGCCACTGCGAACAGCTCCATATATTCCGTAGAAGTGCGGCTGACCGGCGTGTCCGACCGTGCTGAAGGCGGCTTCGACACTTTCTCCAGGAGCGCCACCATCCCGGTCACGGTGCTCAACGCACCGGTGCTTTCTCTCGGTACCCCTCTCCAAGTCATCGGCGGTGTCGCTTTGCTGCCCATTACAGTATACAATGATGGTGGTCCGTTGACAAATCTGAAGCTTAAGATACCAGCAGCTACGGCATACACCTCTACAGCTGGCGCTACTTCAACTGCCACCTCGACCAGCCAAAACGTAAACGTATCTGCGGTATCCTCCAGCATCCTTTATACACCGGTGGCGTTGGCTGGAATTGATCAGGTATTTATCCCATCCATAAAAGATCATGACAATGTTACGGTCAATGTTCTTCTGGATTCGCGGGATGCTCCGGACGGACCGAATAACATCCCCTTCAGTCTTGAATACAATGATGAACTGGGGATGTCCCACGCCGATTTTACCTACCTCCGTACGACAGTCAAGAACGAGGTTCTCGACCTGCGATTCAACCAGCTCCAGCCCCTTGTGACGAGGCAGGACAGCACGCTTTCGCTGGACGTGACCAACAACGGCCAGGCGCTTTCCGACGTCCGCCTGTCATTCACGAACTCGTCCATGCGGCTGAAGGACAAGAACGAGATAGTGATAGGCGACCTGGGCCCAGGCGAGAAAAAAAGCATCTCGGCCGCGGTCTATAACGACCTCACGCCCGGCCTGAACCTGGTAAGCGCCAAGATAAGCTGGATAGAAGGTGACATCCGCAAGGAGCACCAGCTCGACATCCCGCTGACCATCGGCTCTGACGCCGACGTCAGCGTCTACCTTGACTCCAAGCCCAGCCCGCTCACATCCGGCCTGGAGCACACGATATCGGTGCTCGTGTCCAACGTGGGCTCATACGGCATCGACAACGTCGACGTGGGCATAAGCTCGCCGGCGTTCGAGTCGCTCGACATCACGCCGAGGCAGTACATCGGCTCGCTGGCCAAGGATGACTTCTCCACGGTGCAGTTCAAGGTCAATGTGGATGCCGCGCCAGGAGACTATCCGATATCCATAAACGTGCGCTACAGGGATGCATCCGGTGGCTGGGTGAACAAGACCATAGACCAGACCGCCTCGGTCAAGGGAGCGGCGTCCAACAGCGGCGGCACGCTATACCTCCTGGTGGGCATAGCCGCCCTGGCCGCGGCCGCGGTATGGTACTTCAAGTTCAGGAAGAAGGGTTAGGATGAAGCCAGAGGACATGGTTGCCTATGCGACCCGCTCGATGCGCAGCCGCAGCCTCCGCTCCTGGCTCACCATCCTGGGCATCATAGTGGGCATAAGCGCCATGGTGATCCTGGTCGGCATGGTCCAGGGGCTGAAGAACACCGTGGAGGAGCAACTCCAGAACTTCGGCCCGCGCACCATACTGGTATACCCTGCCGATGTGAGCAAGGCAGCAACCTACGGTAGTCCCCAGATGATGCCTACCGCAGGGAAGTTATACGAATCGGATTTCCAGCGGCTAAGGAAAATCGGCTCGATAGACCTGATAACCAAGGTCATCCTTGGGCGCGTTGATGTCGCCTACCGCAACGAGTCGATTTCCGCATCCATATTTGGGATCCAGCCGGACATCTACCGGCAGACCAGTTCGACCGTTGAAATAGCCACAGGCCGCCTGCTTTCAGAGACCGACCGCAAGGCACTGGTGATTGGCTCGGCTCTGGCCGCCAGCGGTTTCAAACAGGAAGTCCAGGTCGGCAGCGTCATCATGCTCTCAGGCGAACGCTTCAGCGTCGTAGGCGTACTCAAGAAGACAGGCAACAGCATCGTCCAGCTGGACAATGCCATTCTCATACCGTTTGACGACGCCAAGGACCTGCTGGGAGACGAGCTTGCGCCGAACGAGATATCCGCCATACGCATAACGGTGAAGGAGGGCGAGGACGTGGAGGCGGCCGGCCAGGAGATAAACGACGTCATGCTCGCATCGCACCGCAAAACTGAGGACAACAAGGACTTCAGTGTCGTCACGCCTGGATACATAAACTCCCAGGTGGATCAGACCACTTCCATGCTATCGCTTTTCCTGGGCGCCATAGCCGGCATCTCGCTGGTCGTCGGCGGCGTAGGCATAGCAAACACGATGTTCATGACCGTGCTTGAGAGGAGGCAGGAGATAGGCGTGCTCAAGGCCGTTGGCATGCCGGAGAATGACATACTCGGCCTGTTCCTCGTCGAATCCGCGCTGATAGGCATAGGGGGCGGGGCGCTTGGCCTCCTGCTCGGCGCAATGGTCCTGGAGGTGGCGAACCTCTTAGGATTCCCTGCCGCCCTTCCGCTTGCGCTCGCAGTTGGCGCAGTTGTGTTCTCCGCGCTCGTCGGTGCAGTAGCTGGCTACGTGCCCGCCCGCCAGGCAGCCGAGGTTGACGCGGTAGAGGCGCTGCGCTACGAGTGATTGCCATGAAATTCCAGTACGCAGTTGAATACGCGCTGAAAAACCTCCGCAACCGGCAGCTGCGCAGCTGGCTCACCATAGTGGGCATCGTCATAGGAGTCATCGCCATGGTGGTCATAACCTCGGTGACCGAGGGAGTCAATGCCCAGGTCACGGAGCTGATGTCCACGTTCGGGCCGGACAAGATGTTCATAGTGCCGGTGAACATAGAGAAAGGCGCGTCGCTGTCGTTCAGCGCCGGCGCTACCTCGATGCCGTTCGGCAAACTCTACCAAAAGGACGTGGACTCTGTCCGCTCCATCTCAGGGGTGCTCGATGCGTCGCGCATGGTCTACGGGAGGGCAACCGTCGCGTTCCGCGACAAGCAGATAACCTCAGTGGTGGTCGGGTCGGATGCCAACCTGTTCACGCTGTTCGGGGATTTCTACCAGCTCGAAAAGGGAAGGATTTTCACTGACACTGAGAAGCGGTCCGTGGTGCTGGGCTACGACGCGGCCAACACCCTGTTCGGCAAGGACAAGCTTGACGCAGGCAGCGTCATCCAGATAAACGGCATGGACTACCGCGTGGTGGGCGTGATGAAGAAGATAGAGAGCGAGTTCGCAGCGCACGACAATGCCATGATATTCGTGCCATTTGACGAGGGCCGGGACCTTTTCAGGGCGCAGCTGGCCAAGAACGAGGTCACGTTCATCTACATGAAGATAGACCCGGCTTACGACTCTGCGGAGATAAAGGACGCCATTGACCACAAGCTGGCGTCAAACCACCGCGTGACGCTCGACAACAAGGACTTCAGCGTCATAACCTCCGAGTTCATACAGGAGACTGTCGGCAGCATACTGGACCTGCTCAGCGAGCTGCTGTTCTCCATAACCGCAGTGGCTACGCTCGTCGGCGGCATAGGAATCTCAAACACCATGTTCATGGCCGTGCTTGAGCGCTTCCGCGAAATCGGCATCCTCAAGTCCGTGGGCGCCACTGACAAGGATATCAGGCTGATCTTCATCACAGAGAGCGCGCTCATAGGCTTCCTGGGCGGCATCATCGGCTTCGCGATCGCCGTCGGGATACTGTTCATCGCAGGCCAGTTCGGCGTCCCCTACCTCATCAGGATAAGATGGGTGCTGTTCGTCTTCCTGTTCTCTGTCGGCGTGGGCGTCGTCGCGGGATACCTTCCCGCGCGCCAGGCCGCGCGGCTCGACCCGGTGCGTGCGCTCGGATATTTCTAGCCGGGAAAAGCCCATCACCTATATATTCCTTCCGCAATTTAACTGAAACCAAGGATAATCATGGAACTCATTATTGCAGAAAAGCCAAGGGTAGCTGAAAAAATAGCCTCCGCCATCGGCGACAAGGTCGAGAAGAAGTCCTATGAGGGCGTATATTACTACGAGGCCGTGCGAAATGGCAAGCATATCCTGATAGCGCCAGCCGTCGGCCACGTGTACACGCTCGTGGAGAAGAAAAAGAGCCGCGGCTACCCTGTATTCGACATAGAATGGGTCCCTGCGTACCGCGCGTCCAAGGAAGCCGCATATACGAAAGGCTACGTGGAGCTCATACAGAAGCTGGCCAAGAAGGCCGATACGTTCGTGTCAGCGTGCGACTACGACATCGAAGGTTCTACAATCGCGTATAACCTGTTCCGCTTTGCCACCACCATCCGCGAGGGCAGGAGGATGAAGTTCTCCGCGCTCACCAGCGCGGACCTGGTCGACGCGTACGAAAACCGCAGCGATTTTGATTACAACAACGCCTACGCCGGCGAGACGCGCCACATACTCGACTGGTACTACGGCATCAACCTGAGCCGCGCGCTCATGTCCGCGCTGCGTGCAGCATCGCGCTACCGAGTCCTGTCCATCGGCCGCGTGCAGGGGCCGGCGCTCGGCATGCTATCGGAGCTGGAGCGCGACATACGCGCATTCGTGCCTTCGCCCTACTGGGAACTGACAATGCACGCGAAGGGCGTGGAGTTCATGCACACCTCCGGCAGGTTCCTGGAGGAGCCGCTGGCGGACGCGGCGCTGAAGCGCACCGCTGATGCTGGCAGCGTGAAGAGCGTGGACAGGAAGGACCAGGAGGTGCCGCCAATGCCCTGCTTCGACCTGACGAGCTTGCAGCTGGAGGCCTACCGTCTGTTCAAGTATTCGCCGTCGCGCGTGCTGGAGCTGGCGCAGAGCCTCTATGAGGCCTCGCTCATAACCTACCCGAGGACGTCGTCGCAGAAAATCCCGCCGTCCATCAACCTGCACAAAATAATATCTGACCTTTCATCCAATCCGGAATACGCGCAGCTGACGAAGAAGATTGAATCGGAGAAATGGTTCAAGCCTGTCCAGGGCAAGAAGGAAGACCCGGCGCACCCGGCCATCCACCCCACCGGCCAGCACGGGCGGCTCGATGCGCAGGAGAAGAACCTGTACGACCTCATCGTGCGGCGCTTCCTGGCTGCGTTTGCGCCTGCCGCGGCGCGGGAGCGCGTCCGCGTGGAAGTGGACGCTGGCGGCGAGCCGTATGCCGTTTCGGGCAGCCGGCTCACGGAGAAGGGATGGACGGAATTCTATGGCAAATACTACACCAGCGAGGACGTTGAGCTGCCCGCCTTCACCGCGGGCGAGCGCGTCGGCGTCGAGAAGAAAAAGAAGACGAAAAAGGAGACCAAGCCGCCGAAACGCTATACGCAGGCGTCGCTCGTATCAGAGCTCGAGAGCAGGCATCTCGGCACCAAATCCACGCGCGCGGTCATAATAGACACGCTCATGAAGCGCGGCTACGCCAGCGGCACCGCGTCCATAGAGGTCAGCGACTTCGGCCTCAAGGTCTGCGAGGTGCTGCAGAAATACGCGCCGGAGATTCTCGATGAGAACCTGACGCGGAGGCTGGAGGACGAGATGGAAGGCATCCAGGACGGCAAGATTGAGAAGGAGAAGGTCATCGCCGACGGCAAGGAGATACTAATCACCATACTTGACAAGTGGAAGAAGAACGAGGTGAAGATCGGCACGGACCTGGCCGAGGCGCTGAAAGCCACGCTGGAGCAGGAGAGCATAGTCGGCGTGTGCGACAAGTGCGGCAAGAACCTGCGCATAATACGCTTGGGCGGCGGCAGGCAGTTCATAGGCTGCACCGGCTACCCTGCGTGCAGGAACGCCTACCCGCTTCCGGGCGGCGCGTTCGTGAAAGTCACCGGCAAGCCGTGCCCGGTGTGCGGCAAGCCCACCATTTTCGTGAAGCGCAGCGGCGGCAGGCCGTTCACCATGTGCATCGACCCCAAGTGCCCGTCCAAGGCTGACTGGGGCAAGAAGAAGGAAGCCGTTGCCGCTCCGGCGGCCGGAGATGCAGTCGCGGCAGCGAAGCCGGCCGTGGCGGAAGCGAAGCCTGCAGAAGCCGGGCCGGTAAAGAAGAAAGTGGTGAAGCGGGCGAGAAAGCCGCCCAAGAAAGCCCCTGCCGAACCGAAGCCGGTCGAGATAGCCGAAGAATAGTAATTAAATAATGCTGGAGAGAAGGGACAATCGGGCGGAGCACATGAGGAAGATAGCCGATTATCCGGTAAAGGGCAAGAAAATCCTCGTACGTGTCGACTTGAACTGCCCGGTGGAGAACGGGAAGATAAGCGGCAGCGCGCGCATAGCCGCGCATGCACAAACAATAAGGGAGCTCAGCGACCGCGGCGCGCGCGTGATAGTGCTGTCGCACCAGGGCCGCAAGGGTCACGACGATTTCATAGGCCTGGAGCAGCATGCGAAAATGCTGCACGGCCTTGTGGGCAGGGATGTGCATTTCGTCGACCAGGTCGTGGGCGACAAGGTCAGGCAGGCCATAGCCCACATGAAGAATGGGGACATAATAGTGCTGGACAACGTCCGCCACCTGCATTGCGAAACGGAACATCCGCACGGCGAGGGGGAGATAGTCTTCCATCTGTCCCCGCTGGCGGACTATTTCGTGCTTGATGCGCTCTCGGTCGCGCACCGCAAGCATTCCAGCGTGGTCGGCTTCTGCAAAAAACTCCCGTCGTTCGCCGGTGACGTGCTCGCCGGCGAGGTAGAGGCGGTGTCGAAGGTGCGGCACTCCAAGGACGTCACGTTCATTTTCGGCGGCTCCAAGGTCGAGGATTCGTTCGCGGTCATGAAGAAATGGCTGGGCGACGGCAGGGCGCGTGAGGTGCTAGTCGGCGGCGCGCTTTCGGTGCTCATGCTGCATGCTGCAGGCCACGCGGTGGGTGAGTCCCTGGGCTACCTGAAGGACTCCGGCCTCATGGAGCACGTCCCGGAGGCCAAGGAGCTGCTGAAGCAGTTCGACGGCAGGATAGTCCTGCCGGTCGACGTGGGGCTGTCGGTGCCCGGCGGCCCGGAAGGCAGCATGCAGCGCGTCGAGTCGCCCGTCAACGGAATAACCAAGGGCCAGATATGGGACATAGGCCCGGAGACCGTCGGCCGCTACGTGGAGGCCATAAACAATTCGCACTGCATAGTCATGAACGGCCCGGCAGGCGTATACGAGCTGGACGAGTTCTCCAAGGGCACCAAGGCGCTGCTAGAGGCCATAGCCCGCTGCGACGCCTTCTCGTTGCTGGGCGGCGGCCATACGATAACGGCGATGGAGAAGCTGGGCATAGACAGGAA
>CAYZNP010000033.1:0-7984 GCA_964479815.1 Microcaldota archaeon | reverse complement strand
GTGTTGTCCCCTATTCCGCAGTAGGGCGCGGTGGTATTGCCACCCCAGCACCAGTTCCCGTTGTTGCTCAGGTCCACGTCGGATGCTAGCGCTAAAGAGCACCTCTCGGTCCCGTTGACATAAACGGCAAAGGCAGTGAGGTTCCGGCTTATCACTATGTGCTTCCAGTCGGCTGTTCCATTCAGCCCTGTCCCGGCATTGCATAACCGCTCGGTCGCGCCGTCGTAAGTGGAAACGATCATGCTGCCATTGCCACGGATTAAGAGGGCAAATGGGTAGGCATAGCGCTTTGAAGCGTTGCTCCGTGCTACCAGCAGCCAGCCGGAGCCGCCGCCGAGCCTCAGCCAGAACGAGATGGCATACTGAGTATTAGACTTTCCTATGAGCTTGAATTGGGTGGTCGTATAGAACGTCTTGCTGCTGCCCGCCCCCGCTCCCGTTGAAGACGCATTGGCGAACGCACCGGAAGCGAAGGTCCACTTGGTCTTCTGGAAGCCTGCGGTGGATGATGAGTTCGCGGTGTTGTTCATACCCGTGACGTTGTCGTTCATGGACCAGCGGCCCATGTATGAGGAGAAGGTGGCTGTCGCATTCTGCGCTGTGCCCACGGCGGTGTTGTTCTTGTGATAAATGAAGAACGAGTCGTTCGCGCCAGCGGGGGTGAGGTCTATCCTGCTCCAGGAACACGTGGAGGCCGAGGGGTATGTCCCGCTCTCTATTACGAACGGGAGGATGGCGTTGTCGCTCGCGTTCACGCTCACCCAGTCCGCCACGTTCGGCAGGAAGTTGGCGAGGGTGTTCGTGCATGCGAATACAGGGAAGTTGGCGAGCGTGGCGGCGACGGAAGTATTGAAGGTAACGTTATTGCGCATATCGAGCGAAGCATTCTGCCATGCAAAGCTCACCGCGACCAAAAGCAGCAATGATAGTATTTTTTTCATTTTCAACGACCCCGCCAGAATATTTCTATAAAAGTTAGAGTTATACGCAGCTATAAGTTTTATAAAGTCAGGTGCAAACTTGTCGTCGTAAATGCAATGCGGAGGGCGCCTACACAACGCATTTGACATTTTAGATAACTTATAAGCAGCTAGCTCATGTTTTCATTCTGCCACGGGTATGCCGGCCGCTCCTCATAGTATTGTACCACCGGCGGCTGCCTGCTGCGGTTCTTCAGGTACCAGCCGCACGCCAGGCCGAAGATGAGCCCGCCGAGATGCGCCGCGCTCGCGACTCCGCTGGAGATGTCGAACGTGCCCAGGAACTCCATCACGAACCAGGCAATGGCCGCGGTCCGCATGCTCATCGGGATGATGCCCATGAAGAATATGCGGACCTCAGGGAACAGGAGCGCGCATGCGCCCAGTATGCCGTAAATTGCGCCGCTCGCGCCAAGCGCTGGTATTGACGGGATCATGCCGGCCAGATAGGTCGCGTAGTAGAGAAGGCCGCCGAGGAGGCCTGCGCCGAAGTATATTATGAGGAAGTCGCGCCCGCTGACCTTCCGCTCAAGCAGGGGACCGAACATGAGGAGCGCGAAGCCGTTGAAGAAGATGTGCGTCATGTCCGCGTGCAGGAACATGCTGGTGACGAAGCGCCAGGGCTGCGACAGCGCCAGCGCAGGGTCGAAGACGAATGCGCCTGTGAGCGGAGGTATGGCCAGCTGGAGCACAAAAACGATGCCCAGGGCTATGAGCAGGTTTGCAGAAACTCCCATGGTGGGATAAATGCGGCGTTTTATTTAAACCTGAGCGCAGCGATGGCGATATCGTCCTCTTTAGGGACGAGCATCAGGCCCTTCTTCTCCTTTTTCCCTGCTTTAATGCGCTTTGATGTTTCGTCCAGGAGCAGCCGGACGATTTTTGGGGGCAAGTGCTCCTTGCCTATCAGTTTTTTCAGGTCGTCTATGCCGGACGAGTCCTTCACGTAGCCGTTGTGCACCTTGACCCAGAGGTTGTCGGAAAGCCCGTCGCTGGCAAGCAGTAGGACCTCGCCCTTCTTCAGCTTTCCGCTCCGCATGCGTATGGGCACGTCCTGGCCGCTCGGTCCGAGCACGGACGTGACGATGTTGCGGAAATAGAAGAACTTGAATATCGAGTCCTTGTCGTTCGTCATCCTTGCGAGCGGGATTTCCAGGCTGATTACGCCCTTCGCGCTTATGCCGTAGGCAGGCGAGTCGCCGACGCCTGCGACCAGGAATGAGCCGTCTTTTCCTACGAAAAGGATTATCGCGGTCGTGTAGCCGGTCGTCACCGCGAGCTGCGCCTGCATGAACGCTTCCCTCATCTGCTTCTCATCGCAGCGGTCGAGCGCCTTGAGATG
The DNA here is from genome assembly GCA_964479815.1 of Microcaldota archaeon. GTDB lineage: Archaea > Micrarchaeota > Micrarchaeia > Anstonellales > Bilamarchaeaceae > Bilamarchaeum. Next base: position 5,662 of record CAYZNP010000033.1, on the reverse strand, counting down.
TTTCAGTGCTGCGGACGCGGCGGCGGACGACGCCAATGCAGCGGCCGGCTCGCCGCTCACCCCGTCGAAAATGCCGATTACGGCTTTTTTATCGTCGCAATATGCGAACGCTGAGTCGCCACATTCCTCATGGCCCTTTTTCACTGTGACGGAAAAGTCGCAGAAGCCTGTGCTGCCGGAGCAGGTCCCGCTTGTTGCTACTTTGGTTCCGGCAATCAGCTTTTCCATCTCATCATCCTCTGGACAGCACATCCACGAGCGCCCGGTAGGGCGCGGCAGTCTTTATGGAGATAGGCGAGAAGTGCGTCCTGCGGGCTTCGTGCCCCATGCCCTGGAGTTTTTCCAGCACCACGTCCATCTTCGGCACTGAAACGCATTTCTGCATTTTGCACATGTCATGTATATTATAGTAGTAAGGCGGCATCCCGATTTCGCCTTCCATGAGCGATATCATCCGGCCAAGCTGTGCCACATCCGAGTAAGCGCGCTTCTTATTCAGCTGAGCCATCTTCCTGAGGAATTGCGCGTCGTGCAGTTCGCCCAGCCACAGCGGGCCTGCGAACTCCACGCCTGAGCCGATGGCGCTCCTGCAGTTCTGGCAGTCCTGGGGGAACACGCCGCTGGCTCTCCAGCCGCATTTCCTGCACCACGAGACGTAGCCGAAACGCTTCAGCGACCCGTACGCATCGTCAGCGCTGCGGTTGACGTGGAGTACGGTCTTGAGGTAGTGCCTGTCAGAAAAGGAAATAAGCGGCGTGATGCCCATGTTGAACTCTGCTGCCGTTTCCGCCATCCGTTTCAGCAGTATGCGCAGGCCCGTTTCGTGCGTGAACTCATTGTTCAGCGGTTTTGCATGATAATTTTTCATGCACGGCGCGGCCTTCCCGCCGCACAGCACCGCGACGTCCGTCGCCGTGGCCGAAAGGTACGCGCTCTTCTTGGGGTTGAAGAAGCGGAACGCGTCCACCAGGTAGGGGCTCGGCGTGCCGAACGGGTCTATCTCCAGGAAATCAGCCACTGTTTCGAACGCCAGCTTGGACACGTTGCCTTTCTTAGCTTCGAACTTCAACCGGTTGGCCCGCGCATTCTTCTTCGCAAGCGTGACTGCCGCCTGGTCGATGTCTATGAACGTGATGCGCTTGACATTCTTGTTCTCCTTGGCATATCGTATGCCTCGTATGCCGCTGGCGCAGAATGCATCCACCAGTTCCAGCGGCTCACCTATGGCGCCCACTGCAAGCGATGACATGCTCCTGCAGAAGCGCATCTCAGGGTTGTAGAAAACGCTTTTTGAAGTTGCGAACTTTACCTTTTCCTCTTCCAAATCGTCACCTTTTCCTGTCCATGAACTCGCGCAATGCCACCGTGGCATAGGCGCCCGCAGGCAGTGCGAACCTGAACGTATCCTTCTGGAAATTAAAATCTTTCATAGGCGCCAGAAGCGTGCGGTATGCACCTTTGGACGCGATTTCTGGCATCGCCTTCATGCGAAATGCGTCCCGTGCCATGCCCAAGCGGTCAAGCATCGCCTGCTCACGCCCGTTCACCGGGCTGTCATATCCTATGAGCTTCGCGGTTATCCAGCCCTCTGCCTCTGCCTTGGATATGTCAGGGAAGCCGACCGTTTCCCCGCAGTAGTATTCGCCTTTCTCCAGCTCAAGCCCATCTGCGATGCGCTCGGAAAGGAGCAGGTTGAACATGTGCGACTGGAATGCATGGATGAAGAGGAGCAGGATGTTGCGCGGCAGCCTCCTGAGCGCGCCGATGTGGTCGTCCGGCCGCGTTGCGAGATGGGCGAGCATCGAGCGCTCCAGGCGGAGGTGCTTCGGGAACGTTTTGAGCGCGGCTGCATAGTCGCCGCTAGCGGCCAATTCCTTCCTCGCTTCCATCGCCAGCGCGTTGCCTTCGCCTTCGTTCCCGCACAGGAACATGCGCACAGCGTCTTCAAATTTCCCCTGCAGCATCTTCTCCCCGATGACGTGCGTGTTCTTCCTGGCTGAGCCGAACCGCTGTTCGCCGAAATAATTCGGGAATCTGCCGCCCAGTTCTGCTGATATGCGGCCGACACGGCCATCTGAATCATCTGCCATGCCCCTTATGCGGATGGTGAATCTGTTGCCAAGGAGCGCACCAAGTTTTACCCTGTCTTTTGCATTCCATGCGCCCAGAATCTTGATGTCCTTCACGTCCAAGGCAAGGAGCACGTCCTTCGGTGCTCCCTCGGCAGACGCGAGTTGCGTCGATACCGCAGCCTTGTCCTTCATGCCGGCGGAGTTGAAGTGCCTCTGGCTTATGCCCAAGCGCTTTGCAATCTCCAGCAGCGCGGATGAGGTGGACCAGCCCCGCTTCTGCAGGATGAAATGCACGAACCTGCCCGGCTCATCCGGCCGGGAGAACGGCCTGTCCAGCTCCAGAACCGTGCCGTCCTCCATCAGCTCCTCGACGACGAACTCGTCCGGCGCGTTCTTCAGGCTGCCGCCTGTGCCTGGGGATTTTGAAAGATAGGATAATTCGCTGAGCATCAGGAAGATGATGCTCCGAGGTGTTTTTAACAGGAAAGCACGCCACGCCTGGATGCGTTCTGAAACGTTTATAATATGTAGTCGTTAATGGAATATGCAGTATGCCAGAACTAGCTGTCCAGAGGAAGTTAAGCCCTGGAAAAATGGAACCTCCGAGCGCTAGGAAAGGCGGAGCCCTGGACATCAGGGAAGCACGGGGAGGCACAAGCCTGCCCCGCGGATTTTGCGGAAAGGAACTCATCGTAGAAACGGTCACACGAAATGCCGCAGTGACTATGCCGCGGGAAGCCCTGGTGCGCGAGGTCCTGGGCCGCGCAGGCGTGCCAATCGGGCCGGTGGCAGGTGGAGGCGCACGCGCGCCGCCCAAGCCAGGCTACAATCTTGCTCCGCCTGCAGCCAGACTCACATGGGCTGATGAGGGGCGGATATACGTCGCATTCCACGAATTTAAAACACGAGGTCAGTTCTACAACGGGGCTAGGACATTATACAGACGGCTGAAGAAGATGGATGCACTGGACGAGGTCATGCCGGAAGATGTCGTTCCATTGAAGAATATACAGTGGAAAAAGAGGGGCAAGGACTGGTCGGTCGCCTACGGCAAGGCCTATTGCGAGAGCAACAATATATATACGGAAGGCAAATTGCTGCTGCTCAACAGGAAACTGTACGATGGGCTGGTTGACAATGGCTGGCTGGGCTATCTCCACCTCGGGCACCTGCGGAACTTGGATAGAATGGATGATGTGCAGATTATCACGTACGCGAAGGAAGTGATAGACGCGTGTGAACGGGTAGAAGCGCGCCACATAAAATTTTTCTGCGAACTGGATGACCTGGATTCGTTCCTGTACAGGACCTTGCAGGAGAGAGGGCTACTGAACAAACTTGACTTGAAGTGGAAGAAGTACCGCTGGAAAGGGCTGAAAAAAGACGAACTGATTGCCAAGGTGAAAGAGGTCGCAGACCTACTCGGGGTGAAGACGTTCCCTGATTTTCGTGACAAGATGAAGAAGGCATATGAGACGGTTAGCAAAAAGGGGCTCCTGGAAGAGGCGGGATTCCCGCCATCGAATATGCAGTGGAAGCACATCCTCGCCAAGAGAGGAAAGACTGCTTTCATTAAAATGATCCGCAAGAGCGCCAAGGCCGTGCATGCACGGACGAGAACCGACCTCAGTGTTAAGCTTCCCGGTGCCTACAAGGCGCTGGCTGCAGAAGGGCTTTTTGACGAAGCAGGATTCCCCAATCGGCACAATATGCGCAAAAAAGATAAAAATCGGGGATTGCATAGCTGCCCGGAAGATGGCAGTGCACGGCAGGATGGACAAACCGGAGCTTTGGTACCTGGTAAAACCCGCGGAGTCCGAGGCCGGGAGATAACAGCCACAGGGACATATGGCTAAATGGCCTTGAGCAGGTCGGCTTTCGTTATTATGCCGCTGATTTTCCCGTTCTTCTCAACGAGCACCGCACGGTAGTGCTGGAGCAGCCCGGTCACGACTTCTACTAGCGAATTCGCCGGAATGACCGGGTAGCTCTCGGCCATGACATCGCCGACCTTGACCGTGCGTATTCCCGCGCCCTTTGTCGCCATCAAATCGACAATCATGCTATCAGAGAGGCTGCCGACGCACTTTCCTGAATCGAAGACAGGCATCTGCGATATGTCCTTTGAGCGCATGAGCGCTATTGCCTTCTCCAGCGGGTCTGATGGGCTCACGGAAATCAGGCCACTCGTCATTATCTGCTCAGCGGTCTTGCTGCCCTTTTTCTGCCGGCTTTCAAGCGCTGAGAGGATGTGCATGACCTTGGAATATGCAGGGTCTATCTTCCCTGATTCTATTTTCGCTATGAGCGACTGGGAAACTCCTGCTAGCGCAGCCAGCTCCTTCTGGGTGAGGTCGAGCTGTTTCCTCATCCGTTTTATGCGTTCTATTTCAAGCATGGGTTAATTCCTTATGGAATAGTTTTAATTCCCTATTGCCACTCCACGGAATAGTCAAGGACAGCGCCATTGCCCACTGAGCAGCGCCTCGAGCTCTCCACGCTGCCCCATGCAGGCGACCATTTCCCTTCGTCATTGCAGGACACTTTGGATGCGGACACGCTCACGTCGTCCGAGACCATCAGGTAGGACGAGGCGTTCGCCGGGCCGTAGTCTATAATCTGCATCTTCTTCAGGCCCTTGTACAATATGATTTTCCTGGAATAATTCTCGTATGCGCCGCCTTCGCCGGTGTTTAGCGCGTAGGAGAATGCGAGCTCGTAGCGGTCTGCGTATTCCTGCCTCTGCACCGGGCCCTGCGGCAGCGTGGCTGCAGTTTCAGCCCTCCAGGAGCCGGGATAGCGCAGGACGTCGAGCCGGTTGAAATCCGCCTGGGTGAAGTCGTTGCCGATGCGGTCCGCGGACTGGATATTGTAGCTGAACTTGTCGTCAAGGTTTTCCGCAACCTTCATTGAATAGCCCGGATAGCCCATGGGCCGGATTCTCCACGTGCCGTTGTACCACAACCAGACCGAGCCGAAGTCAAATTGCGTATGCAAATCGTTCCGTATGGCGCTTGCTGGCGCGAGGTTGCCCACCGGGTGCCTGAAGAGCAGGTAGCCGTTCCCATCGTCGAAGAATACTGCGGTCTCGTGGTCGGTGTAGATGATGCGGTCCAGGGCGCCGCTCTTCGGCTCCGTGTAGGCCGAACCCAGCGGCGTATCACCTATTGGCGCGAGCGTGCCGTCAGGAAGCGCGAAATCGCTGAGCCATTTTTCCGAATAGCTCTGGAAGGCGCGCATCTGCGCGTTGTAGAACTGCAGGTTCGCCTGCTTCACAGCGGCAAGCGTGTAAACCAGGTAGCCGCTGCCCTCGTACCACGTCAGGTAGCCGTCTGAGCGGAAGCCGTATCGCTGCATTTTCGCCAGCAGCGGGGCGAAGTCCGGCACGTATGATGCGTCATTTCGCTGCATCACTATCATGCGGATCAGGTCGCTCCTTATGGCGAGGTTATTGGATAGGACTGGGTTGGCATTGTCCACCGCCCCTATGCCGGTCTGGGTTTCCGGCCAGAACGAATCGAGAAGTGAGAGAGCGCGGGCGTAGTCGAACGTGCGGTTGTTTTCAATGCACCATAGCAGCTCGTCCTGCA
>CAYZNP010000032.1:0-8022 GCA_964479815.1 Microcaldota archaeon | reverse complement strand
GCGTCCCTGCCACGAACCGCTTGTTGCCTTCCAAAAGCTTCGCTAATGCTTCTTCTCCATTCATATCCTCACCGTAAGGCGTGATAATGCAGCCAAAACATATAAACCTGACTTACGGTTACACGTCAAGGCATAAAAAGCCACTATTTAAAAACTGTTTCGGGCCCAGTATATACATAAGCCCAGGCTGAAACAGCGAGATAAAAATGCAATATAAGCAGATGCTCAGAGGTCATTAATATGATATCCAAACTTGCCCGTCCTGTGGAAAATGACGGCACCGCGCCCTGGCGCAAGGGCATCCCTGACGCATTCAAGAAACAGGTCGCTGGCAAGGTCTCCTTCGCAGTCCCGCTTCTCATAGACTACCTTTCTTCGGGCAATAAGGCAATGCAGGCGATTGTCGCCCAGCATATCCAGAGGTATGGCCAGCTGGAGGCAATCAAGAACAGGAGCAACTATGACCTCCAGCTCGTGCAATGCACAGATTCCAGGCACGCCACCATCCATCCCAACCTGCTGCTTGAATCCCACCACATAATACACAAAAGATTCGCAGGCAACGTGACCACCAAGGGGACCGGCCTCAGGAACGTTTCTGCCAGCGGCACCATCGTCGTGGAAGGCCACGAGGCCTGCGGGGCTTGCAAGGCCGCGCACGATCACGAGGAGTCCCTGAAGCCGGGCGATGCCAAAATCACCATGGACCCTTCGATATACCGCATAATCTCCTCCATACCGCCCCATGTGAGAAATATGGGCGATGACAATGAGAGGGTAAAGGCAAACGCGGTGGTCCAGGCTTTCTATGCCCACCAGATACTCAGCGACCTGTACGGCCGGCCTGATATGAAGGTCTGCCCTGCGTTCTACAGCTGGACATCCGGCTACAAGTGGCTCGGCTCTCCTAAAAGCGGGAACCTGCCCCCGCGCTGGTTCCAGGACGGGCTCAGCAGCGACGCCCAGCTGATGACAAGATACGCCATCGCCGAAGGCAGAAAGTTCGACACGCAGTACGCCGCGCTCACCATGCTATACGACCCCTACCGCCTCGGCAGGGTCAACGACCCCCGTGCCATATTCGGCGCACTCGGCAACGAGATGTTCTGCGTGACGGCCGACTTGCGTGTGTTCGATCCTGGCTTCGCTGAACATCTGCTCAAGACACACCACGACCCCCAAAAGCTCGAAAAGCGCCTTGCTACGCCAACCCTCGGTTCGATCATGTACGCTGGCTACGAAGTATCCGGCGGCCACTTCGGCCACGTCAGCGGAGTCGGCGGCACCAGCGGGACGCACATCCTGGGCATAATGGACGCTTCCAAGGACGTAATCGCGGCTGTGAAGTCCTACTTCCTCGAGAACTTCCCGGTCATAAAGGAACTCACGGAGAACGGGAAGCGCATCCTGCCCATCCTCTACGACCCCGCGACCGTGAAGGCCACGTTCCTCCCTCCCTGAGCCACCGGGTCACTTATTAAAAAGAATTCCCTGCAACCTCCATTGTTATGTGCGGGATCATAGGCTATGTCGGCTCACGCAAGGCGGCCGAGGTGCTTACCGAGGGGCTCAAGCGGCTGGTCTACCGCGGCTACGACTCCGTGGGCATAGCGGTGCTCAACAACGAAAAGCTGGAGGTCCGCAAGGACAAGGGCATGGTTGAGGACGTCTCGTCCGCGCTCCGCTTCAACGGCATCGGCGGCAACATCGGCCTCGGCCACACCCGCTGGGCCACGCACGGCGCGGTCTGCAAGGAGAACTCCCACCCGCACGTGGACTGCACCCGCAACATAGTCATCGCGCACAACGGCGTCATAGAGAACTACGCGGCGCTGAAGAACGAGCTGCTCGCTGGAAAGCACACATTCGCATCGGATACGGATTCGGAGGTCATCGCCCACCTCATAGAGGAATACTCGCGCACCCAGCCGCTCCTCAGGTCTTTCATGTCCATGGTCCGGCGCCTCGAAGGCTCCTATGCCATCGTCGCCCTGAGCGCAGCCGACAAGGAGAACCGGCTCTTCCTGGCGAGGAGGAACAGCCCGCTCATACTCGGCATCGGCAAGGGGGAGATGTTCTGCGCATCGGACATCCCGGCCATGCTGAAATACACCAAGACGTTCGTGCCGCTTGAGGAGGGCGACGTGGCGGTACTGTCACGCTCCGGCTACAAGATATACTCCCTGGACGGCGCTGAAGTCCAGAGGAAGCAGATAACCGTGGACTGGGACGTGGAGATGGCCCAGAAGGGCGGCTACCCGCACTTCATGCTCAAGGAAATCAACGACCAGAAGCACTTCATCACCGAAACGCTCGCGACGGACGTGACAGCCGCGAAGGCCCTGCTGGACTCGGGCTCCTATGGCCGCATAGACATCGTGGCAGCCGGTACGTCCTACCACGCAGGCCTCATGCTCGCTTCGCTCCTCCAGGAAAAGGGAAAGGCTGCCCAGGCGTTCATAGCCAGCGACTACCCATTCATAGCCAAGCCGGATGCGAAAACGCTCGTGGTCGCCATAAGCCAGAGCGGCGAGACCGCGGACGTCCTCCAGGCCCTCAGGTATGCGAAGGACAGCAGGAAGCTCGCGCTCACCAACGTCGTCGGCTCGACGATTACTACGGTGGCGGATACGGTCGTCTATCTCAACGCAGGCCCTGAAATCGGCGTGGCAGCCACAAAGACGTTCACGTCGCAACTCGGCGTCATATACAAGATGGTGTACGGGAAGGAGCGGCTGAAGGGCCTCTCAGCGCTGATAGAAAAGATGCTCGGGCTGGATAACGAGATAAAGGCCGTTGCGGCGAAGCTCGCGGGCAAGGAGAACGTGTTCTTCATCGCCCGCGGCAGGAGCGTGCCCATCGCCTACGAGGCGTCGCTGAAGTTCAAGGAGATAACCTACATCCACTCGGAAGCGTATCCGGGCGGCGAGCTCAAGCACGGCACCCTGAGCCTGATCACCGATGGTACTCCTGTCATCGCGCTGGCGCCCCGCGACGAGACCCTGTCCAAGCTTTTCGGCAACATAAGGGAGGCGAAGGCCAGGGGCGGCATGATAGTCAGCGTGACCAACGACGCGGAAGTGAGGAAGGAGAGCGCGATGTCCATCCCCCTGCCTGAAATCAGCGACCCGATACTCTATCCGTTCGCGCTCATCGTCCCGCTGCAGCTGCTCGCCTACCATGTCAGCGTCCTCAAGGGCATAAACCCGGACAGGCCCAGGAACCTGGCGAAATCGGTAACCGTGGAATGATTCTAGTCAGAATCCTGCTTTACGCTCTTCCCCGCCAGGCTGTCCATTATCGCCCTGGTGCTGTCCCTCTTCGCCAGCCATAGGCTGTCCCTTACCGCCCTGAGACGCTCCCTCTTCGCCATCCTCAGGCTGTCTCTTACCGCCCCGATGCTGTCACTCTTCGCCAGCCTCAGGCTATCTCTCTTCTCCATCATGCAGCCTTCGATATTCTTACGGCAGCACTTCCAGCACTCGTCGTGGAATATTACTGACAGCGGGCGCGTATCCACGGGTGCCGCTTTTACCTGCCCATTCGGGGTACAATCGTGCATCAGCAGCGCGGCTGTGGCGCTGATAATGAGCGCGCTTCCTGCAAAATACTTCTTCCAGCCGCGGCCCGGCTGCGCCTTCACCCCTTTTGTCTCTCCCGGTTTTGGGGTGCGAACATAGTTCATTTTTTTCTCCTTTCGATATGGTGTATTCTGGAGAGAACTGCTTATAAAACGTGCCCAAACACCGCCTACCACTACTATGCCGACTGAAAACCAGCAATCAGATACTCTATCTTCACACCCTGCGCAGGCCTGAACGCCTTTTCTTTACCTTCTTCTTGGCCTGGTGGCTCTGAAGCTCGACCACGCCCGCCAGACGATTAACAGGATTAGCACAGCGCCCACTACTATATAGAGCGGATTCAGGCCAGCCGAGCTCACGTTTATGCTCACCGTGGCATCGTTGAACCCTATCTTCTTCACCGCCACTGTGTGGGCGCCGGCGGCCAGCTTGAGCGTGACGTTCTTGTCCCCGGTGATAGTTTTTCCGTCTACTGTGAGCGCGAACCTGTCCACCGGCGAGCCGTCGTCCCCGTCGTTGACGTATATGGTGAACGGCACGTTCTCTATGATGTTCGGCGACGCGGTTATCACCAGGATGCTGAGAGGTATGTTCGGGTCGTGGTTGACAGCCACGCTGGTGAACATCTGCCCGGTCTCCTCGCCGCCGTTGTCGACCACCTTGCACGATATCGTATTCAGCCCTGGGTTGAACCTGGCCTTAGGGTCCACGTAGTATATCCAGCCATCATTGGTGACGGTCGCCTGTTCCCACCCCTGGTCGTTCACGTTGACCCAGATGGACGCGCCGCCCGCTGAAGATACGTACCTGCCCTTCACTACGACCTCCTTCATCCCCAGCACGTTCGCCTCGACCGGGCTCGTTATTGAGCAGGCCCTTTCAGTGCTGTAAGCATAGACCCTGCCGTCCTGGGAGCCGAATATCACAAGGTTCTGGTAGAACAGCGGGCTCGCTACGGCCCCCCCTGCAGAGCCTTTCCAGACGATCTCCCCATTGGACGCGTCGATTGCGTAGATGTTCCTGTCGCTGCCGCCCGCGAAGATGACGCTCCTGCCGCCCATGGTGCCAGCTTCAGGCTCCGTCTCCACCGCGAGCTGGGTCTGGGCCTCCCATGCGATGGTCCCCGTGCTGGCATCGACCGCATAGACCCTGCCGTCATTGCTGCCGAAATAGACCATGCCGCCCTTCACCAGCGGCGTGCTCATCACCCAGTTGCGCGCCCTCACATGCCACAGCTCCCCGCCGTTGGCCGAGTAGGCGTGCATCATGCCATCAAGCGCACCCACGTATGCGACGTTGTTGTCTATGGCCGCAGCCGGAAGGAACGAGCCGCCGTCTATGCGGGCGGTCCACATGATATTCCTTGCATCGCTCAGCTTGTAGAGCGTCCTGTTCATGCCGTATATGACATAATCCGGGCCTGCGGCCGGCGCGGTCACAAGGCCGGGCTGGAATGTGAGCAGCGTGTGCACGGTTCCGTTCCTGTCCAGGGAATAGATGCCGTTGCTGGCGGTGACGAACACTTCCTTGTCATTCGCGCTCGCGCCATAGATGTAGGAAACATTGTAGCGGGTGACGTTCAGGTCTACGGACCAGAGCTGCCTGCCGTTCCGGTCGATCTTGGTTACCGTGCCTTCGGTGCTGGAGACCACCACTGCGTTGTCGAAAGACAGTGCCTCGTTCGGTTTGATGCCCACCGGCGCCTGCCATATCTTCGCGCCCGACGCAGCCCCGATGGCATAAAGGTTGCCGTCGTCCGATGGGACAACTAGCATGCCCTGGAACACGACCGGCCTGGCCGTCACCGCGCCGCCGGTGCTGAACTGCCATGTGAGCGAGGAAAAGGAGAGCGAAGCGAGCAGGAGGAGGAAGACCAGACGTTTCATATCGTCATCCTTTGAGCAGTGAATCGTGCTTCCCTTCGTCTATCTCTTTCATGACGTCCTTGGCTTTCCTGCCGCCTATGGTCACTCCCATGCTGATGCATGTCCCTAATATCTCTTTAAGCGTTTCCCTTGCGCCCCTGGCCAGCGAGTTCTTCTTTGCCCTGGCTATCCTGACGAGCTTCTCCAGCGGTATGTCCCCGGCCGGAGCCTCCCGGTTGCCGGCGCCCTTCTCGATGCCCGCCTCCTTCTTGATTATCTCCGCCGTGGGCGGGCTGCCGACCTCTATGGTGAATGTCTTGGCCTTTGGGTCCACGTGGACCTTGACCGGCACTTTCATGCCAGCGAAGTCTTTCGTCGCTTCGTTTATCTTCGCCACGACCTGCCCGGCATTTATGCCTAGCGGGCCAAGCGCCGGCCCCAGGGGCGGCCCTGCGGTCGCCTTCCCTCCCTCCACTATCGCATCAATAGTTTTCATATCATGACCTTCCACAAATCGTATTCTATTGTCTGGTTTAATTGCGTGTGCTTCCTTTTTTATTGCTTTGTAAATCCGGTTCTGCTAACTTATTGTTGGTAACAAATCAATAAAATTATAAAGAACGGATTGATAACTGAGTTATATGCCAAGCAATGAATTTGTCGGTGTAATCATCGAGGAAAGTCTTGAAAACAAATCCGTTCTGAAGAAAGTAAAAATCCTTTCAACAAAAACAGAGGATGTTGTCAAAAAGCATCAAACGCCCTGGCTTTCCCACTGGACCCTGCACACGGTTGAAGTGCCAGGAAGCAAAGCAAAAGAGATCGCAGAAGAAATAAGCAAATCATTGGATAGAAAACATGCCTGGTACGCTGACTTCAGAGATAAAACCCATCATTACATAATTTTTAGAAATAAAATCTTCTTCATTGATAGGACTAGCAAGGACCAGTATGATGAAGCCAAACGATACGGTCTATCACTAGGTATTCCGGAGTATCAGGTTGATTTTCATCCATGATGAACTGTTAACCCGGCGGTGTCTAGCCCCAGGCCTCGAGCCTTACCCCCTTCTCGTCCACGCCCATGCCGGCGAGGCAGGCCCTCATGCTCTTCACCATCTCCACAGGCCCGCACATCCACCACTCGAATTCGCCCGGCTTGCCCAGGTGCTTGGCTATCATCTCGTGGTTGATCCTGCCGCACTCGCCGGCCCATCCCTCGGGCGTCTCTCTCGTCAGCGTTATCACGGTCTTTATGCACCGGTTCTTCCTCCGCAGCCGCTCCAATTCGTCGCGATAAAGCAGCCTGTCATGCGTCCTGACGCTGTAGAACAGCACGAACTCGCCGCTGATGCCCTTGTCCGCTATGTGCCTCAGCATGCTCAGGATGGGGCTTATGCCCGTGCCGCCTGCGACGAACGCCGCTTTCTTCTCGCCGTTGTACGTCATGCGGCCCTGGGGCCCTTCCACGCCGAGGACGCTGCCCACGGCCACCCTGTCGAGCCTGCTGGTGAAGGCGCCGTTCCGCATCTCTATGCAGAACTCCAGGTATTGCGCAGACGGTGCGGATGCTATGGAATACGGCCGCTTGTCCACGCTGGCCCCCTTCCCGTCGAGGAGGTGCAGGAAGACCCACTGCCCTGGCTTGAACGGCGGCACGACGCCGTCAATCGGCTCCAGGCGCAGTATCTTTGTTCCTGCCACCGGCACGTCTATGGAAGCTACGCGGTACCTGGCTACGTTTCCCAAAAAAGACCACCATCGAGCGGTTATACTTCCCTTCCATTTCCTCCTAAATATTTAAAAATTACGTCCCCTAATGGTGAGCATGGAAGATGACTTTTCGCGTGTGTTCAAATACGCCGCCGACTTCTACCTGAGGCGGCTCGGCCTGATTGTGCTGTTCTCGATACCATTCGTGTTCGCTTTCCTGATACCCGTGCTGGTGGCCGCGCCCAGCTACCTCGCCCTCGGCGGCGTTTTCCTGCGCACAGGCAGCCTCCCGGAGCTTTCGCTGAGCGACATCATAATAACCGCCATCGCCTATGCCGTGGCGCTGTTCCTCATCGCCGACAGCATCGTGAACGTCAACATAATCGTCCGCTCGAAACGGACGCTCACCGAGATAACCAAGGACATCGCCGGCGCCATGGGGACGCACGCGACGCGCATATTCTATATATACACGCTAATGCTCCTGCTGCTCTTCATCATCCAGCTGCTGCTTTACGAGAACCCGCTGCAGTCCTGGCTCTACCCGCTCTTCCTGCTGGCCGCCTCCTACCTGCTCTTCTTCGTGCCTCCGGCGGTGGTCATAGACAATTCCGACACGCCTGCCGCCCTGGGCCGCTCCGTAGAGATGGCGCTGCGGAAACCTGGTTTTTTCATCATGTGGACGCTGATCACGTTTTTCAGCATCTCCCTGGTGAAGGTGGTGGCGGACTTCCTGTTCTCCGGCGTCTTCGCCGGCTATTTCGTGCTTCTGGTCAATTCGCTGATAATCCTGCCGTTCCTCATCGTGCTCCAGACGCAGATGTACATGGAGAAGTACCCGCTAGCCAGGTAATCGGATG